>NZ_JAAGPL010000264.1:0-9897 GCF_017104785.1 Burkholderia sp. Ac-20353
CGTCGCGTCGTCCACCTCCGGCAGCGCGCCGACGACGACGCCACCGGCCGCGCCGACGCCCGTGTCGCCCGCCGACGCGCCGTCGCTGTTCAAGGGATCCTGAGCGGCGTGCCGCACGCTCCCGCGCTCGCTGCCACAGCGTCGTCCGCGCCATCCCCGGCGTCCATCCGGCGGCGCCTCGCCGCGATGCTGTACGAGGGCGTGCTGCTGTTCGGCATCGTGTTCTTCGCGGGCCTCGCATTCAGCCTCGCGACGCAACAGCGCAACGGCCTCGTCCATCACAACCTCCTCGCCGCGTGGATCGCACTCGTCGTCGGCGCGTACTTCGTCTGGTTCTGGACCCACGGCGGCCAGACACTGCCGATGAAGACCTGGCGCCTGCGGATCGAATCGGCCACCGGCCGGCCGCTCACCGCCGGCCATGCGCTCGTCCGCTATGCGCTCGGCTGGCTGTGGTTCCTGCCGCCACTCGCGCTGCATCCGCTCGCGGGCCTGTCGGTGCCCGTCACGCTGGCGCTCACGGGCGCGTGGATCGCCGTCTGGGCGGGCGCCGCATGGTTGCACCCGGCGCGCCAGTTCCCGCACGATCGCCTCGCGCGCACACGTGTTGTCGCGTTGCCACGCTGACGATCGCTTATGCGACGCGCGCGCCGCGTCGGGTGTCCGAAGCCGCTCGGCGGCAGTCAGCCACGCTGCCAATCAGTTGAAACCCGGCCGGAAATCGGGCCTGACGATTCACTTCTGAACCGACCCTATACGGCGTAATAAGAACATCTCGTGACTGTCACGGCATGGTCACGCTCGCATGGCGGAATGCCGGTAATGTCAACCGGCGCGAGTCATGCATGGGCCAGAAAACGTCCGCGACCCCCCTGTTTCGTCACCCTCTCGGCGCCCGCGCCGCCACCGCCTTCCTGTCCGGCTCGGCCGCGGCCGATGCCCTCGCCGCGCAAGACCCGCCTGCCGAGCACGCCAGGCAGCACGACGACCACGAACCGTCCGCCCATCGCTACCGCACCATCTGGCTGTCCGACATCCATCTCGGCTCTAGCGGCTGCCAGGCGCCGTACCTGCTCGACTTCCTGCGCCACAACGACTCGGAATACCTGTACCTCGTCGGCGACATCATCGACGGCTGGCAGCTGAAGAAGGGCTGGTACTGGCCGCAGGCGCACAACGACGTCGTGCAGAAGATCCTGCGCAAGGCGCGCAAGGGCACGCAGGTCGTCTACATCCCCGGCAACCACGACGAAGGCGCGCGGCAGTTCTGCGACCTCGCGTTCGGCGACATCCAGGTGCGCGGCGAGGCGTTCCACACGACGCTCGCGGGCAAACGTTTGTGGATCGTGCACGGCGACCTGTTCGACGGCGTGATCCAGCATGCGAAGTGGCTCGCGTATCTCGGCGACACGCTCTACACGCTGATCCTCGTGCTGAACCGCTGGTTCAACCGGATCCGCAGCCGGCTCGGCTTCCAGTACTGGTCGCTGTCGCAGTACCTGAAGCACCAGGTGAAGAACGCGGTCAACTTCATCTCGCAGTTCGAGACCGTGATGACCGACGAAGCGCGCCGCCGCGGCTGCGACGGCGTCGTCTGCGGACACATCCACAAGGCGGAGATCCGCGACATCGACGGCGTGTTGTACTGCAACGACGGCGATTGGGTCGAAAGCCTGTCCGCCCTTGTCGAAACGATGGAAGGCGAACTGAAAGTCGTCTACTGGACGGTGATGCGCACGCCGTCCGAATCCGCATCGCGCAAGACCAAAGCCACTGCCTGACTTACCCTTACAGGACACATGCCGCGATGAAGATCATGATCGTCACCGACGCGTGGGAACCGCAGGTCAACGGCGTCGTGCGCACGCTGAAGAGCACGTCCCGCGAACTCGCCGCGCTCGGCCACCGCGTCGAAATGCTGACGCCGCTCGAATTCCGCACGGTGCCCTGCCCGACCTACCCGGAAATCCGCCTGTCGATCCTGCCGTACCGCAAGCTGCGCGCGCGGATCGACGCGTTCGCGCCCGACGCGCTGCACATCGCGACCGAAGGCCCGCTCGGCCTCGCCGCGCGCCGCTATGCGCGCGCGCGCAAACTACCGTTCACGACCGCGTATCACACGCGCTTCCCGGAATACGTGCAGGCGCGCTTCGGCATTCCGCTTGCGGCGACCTACCGCTTCCTGAACTGGTTCCACGGCCCGTCGCGCGCGGTGATGGCGCCGACGCCCGTCGTCCGGGACGATCTCGAGAAATTCGGCTTCACAAACGTCGTGCTGTGGACACGCGGCGTGGATCTCGATATCTTCCGCCCCATGGAATCCAAGGTCCTCAATACTGCCCGGCCGATCTTCCTGTACGTCGGGCGCGTCGCGATCGAGAAGAACGTCGAGGCGTTCCTGCGGCTCGACCTGCCCGGCTCGAAATGGGTCGCCGGCGAAGGCCCCGCGCTCGCGGAACTGAAGTCGCGCTATCCGGAAGTGAACTATCTCGGCGTGCTGTCGCAGGCCGAGCTCGCGAAGGTGTACGCGGCCGCGGACGTGTTCGTGTTCCCGAGCCGCACCGACACGTTCGGCCTCGTGCTGCTCGAGGCGCTCGCGTGCGGCACGCCGGTTGCCGCGTACCCGGTCACCGGCCCGATCGACGTGCTCGCCGACGGGACCGCCGGCGCGATGCACGAGGACCTGCAGGAAGCCTGCCTCGAAGCGCTGAAGATCGAGCGCACGACCGCCCGCGACTGGGCCGAGCGCTTCTCGTGGCGCGCCGCGTCCGAGCAGTTCGCATCGCATCTGCAGCCGCTGCCGAAAGACGCCTATTCGCCCCCAGAAGGTGCCGCCGTTTGAAACGCGACCCGCACGACCAGACACTGCCCGGCGGCGCGCCGCTGCAGCACCACGCGCCATTCGACGAAGAAGATCCGCCGGGCAGCGATCCGCATCACGCCGAACCGGGCTCGCACGAGCCGCTCGGCACCGACGATCCGCTCGCACCGCTGCCGCCGAATCCGTACAAGCGCAATCGCGGCCTCACGCGTGCCTGGTATGCACTCAAGCATTCGCTGAACGGCTTCAAGGTGGCGATCCGCGAGGAAAGCGCATTCCGCCAGGAGCTGACGCTCGCCGCGCTGATGCTGCCGATCGGCGCGTTCGCGCCGGTGCCGGCCGCATCGCGCGCGCTGCTGATCGCGACGGTGCTGCTCGTGCTGATCGTCGAGCTGCTGAACTCGAGCGTCGAGGCCGCGATCGACCGCATCTCGCTCGAACGCCACGAACTGTCCAAGCGTGCGAAGGATCTCGGCAGCGCGGCCGTGACGGTCGCGCTGTTCGCATGCGTGACGACGTGGGGCTTCGTGCTCGGCCCGGTCGTCGCACGCTGGCTGGGCTTCTAGCACGCGATGCGGCGGTGCATCATCGCCGGGTATGCCCCGATGAGGAAATGCAACCGGGCCGGCGAAACCCCGGTTTATAATCGTCCGCTAGACTTAGAACAGTAACCCGCGCCGGACGAATCACGCAGCATCGATTGCAGCGCCTGCCAGTCCGGCATACACAGGGCCGGACGACATGGAAGCGAAACCTCCCCGCCGCACGCGCGAACGGATTCTCGAGTTGTCGTTGAAACTCTTCAACGAGATCGGCGAACCGAACGTCACCACCACGACGATCGCCGAGGAAATGGAAATCAGTCCAGGCAACCTGTACTACCATTTCCGCAACAAAGACGACATCATCAACAGCATCTTCGCGCAGTTCGAGCAGGCAATCGAAAAGCGCCTGCGCTTTCCCGAAGATCACCGTCCGACAATCGACGAGACATGGTCGTACCTGCAGTACATGGCCGACTTCATGTGGACGTATCGTTTCCTGTATCGCGACCTCAACGACCTGCTCGCGCGCAACCGCACGCTCGAGACGCACTTCAAGCAGATCATCAGCCACAAGGTGCGGTTCGCGCGCGACATGTGCGAGCTGCTCGTGTCGGACGCCGAGATGGTCGCGACGCCCGCCGAGATCGAGGTGATCGCAACGAACATGGCCGTGATCTCGACCTACTGGCTGTCGTACCAGTACGTGATGCACCCGCGCAAGTACAACGACCAGGACGCGATCCGCGAGGAACTGCACCAGGTCAGCATGCACGTGATTTCCGTGATGGCACCGTACCTGCGCGGCCGCTCGCGGGAGATCTTCGACGATCTCGCGTCCGGCAAGCTGCCGAAGCGCGAGTTCTACGACTACCTGCCGCCGCGCGACGGTTCGCCGCGCGTCGCAAGCGGGCCGGCCACCGCACGGGACGCAAAGCAATGAAGGCAGTGTGCGTCTATTGCGGGTCGTCGCCCGGCGTGCGGCCCGTGTATGCGGATGCCGCGCGCGCATTCGGCCGCGCGCTCGTCGATGCGGGGCTTACGCTCGTCTACGGCGGCGGCCGCGTCGGGCTGATGGGCACGATCGCCGACGAGGTGATGGCGGCCGGTGGCCGCGCGGTCGGCGTGATCCCCGAACTGCTCGTCGACAAGGAAGTCGGCCACACGGGCCTGTCGGAACTGCACGTCGTGCCCGACATGCATCATCGCAAGAAGATGATGGCCGACCTCGCCGACGCGTTCGTCGCGATGCCCGGCGGCGCCGGCACGCTCGAGGAGTTCTTCGAGGTCTACACGTGGGCGCAGCTCGGCTATCACCGCAAGCCTGTCGCGCTCTACAACATCGATACGTTTTACGATCCGCTGATCTCGCTGCTCAAGCATACGGTCGACGAAGGCTTCATGCGGCCCGCCTATTTCGATGCGCTGTGCATCGATGCGGATCCGGCCGCGCTGATCGACCGCCTGCGCCACTACCAGGCGCCCGTGCGCGACAAGTGGGCGCCCGACGAAACGGAATGACCGACACCCGAGCGGACCAACACCGAGCGCGATGACCGAACCTTCCGAACGCAAAGTCGTCCTGATCACCGGCGCGAGCCGCGGCATCGGCCGCGCGACCGCCCTGCTCGCGGCCGCGCGCGGCTGGGACGTCGGCATCAACTACGCGCGCGACGCGGCCGCGGCGAACGCCACCGCCGACGCCGTGCGCAACGCAGGCGGCCGTGCGTGCGTCGTGGCTGGCGACGTGTCGGACGAAGCGGACGTCATCGCGATGTTCGATGAAGTCATCACGACGCTCGGCAGGCTCGACGCGCTCGTCAACAATGCGGGCATCGTCGCGCCGTCGCTGCCGCTCGCCGACATGCCGCTCGAGCGGCTGCAGCGGATGTTCGACACGAACGTGCTCGGCGCGTACCTGTGTGCGCGGGAAGCCGCGCGCCGCCTGTCGACCGATCGCGGCGGGCGCGGCGGCGCGATCGTCAACGTGTCGTCGATCGCCGCACGGCTCGGCTCGCCGAACGAATACGTCGACTATGCAGGCTCGAAGGGAGCCGTCGATTCGCTGACGATCGGCCTCGCGAAGGAGCTCGGCCCGCATGGCGTGCGCGTCAACGCGGTGCGACCGGGGCTGATCGAGACCGAGATCCATGCGAGCGGCGGCCAGCCGGGGCGCGCGGCCCGCCTCGGGACGCAGACGCCGCTCGGCCGCGCAGGCGAAGCGCATGAAATCGCCGAGGCGATCGTCTGGCTGCTCAGCGACGCCGCGTCGTACACCACGGGCACGCTCCTCGACGTCGGCGGCGGCCGATAGCGGCTTCGGCTTCGGCTTCGGCTTCGGCTTCGGCTTCGGCTTCGGCTTCGGCTTCGGCTTCGGCTTCGGCCCCAATTGTTGCGGCTGCACAACATAAAATCGGGTCGCCACAAATCTCCACAATTCCCCGACAGAATTAGTAAACATTCGTAACAAATTCGTGATCTACTAGCGGCCATCGTCCGTGACAGCCGGCGCCGCCGCTTGTCCCCCCTGCCGCCGAAGGCGGCCCTTATCGGCCCGACCCATGTCGCCGGGCCGGCGCGACCAGAGATCTTTCCATGCAGGGAACCGCAGCGCCCGGCCGGCGACGCACGCCTGTGCCCGCCGCCGCCCAACACGTCCATTCGTCCGCCGAAGCCGACCTCTCCGTCACCCTTCACGCCGGCAGCACGCCCGCCGCGGCAGGCGGCGCCGCGACGTCGCCCGCGCGCAGCCGCGCCGAGCGCCTCGGCTGGCGTCTCTGGCTGCTGGTTGCGGCCGTGGTGTGCGCGTACGTGCTGCCCGGCGTGCTCGGCCACGATCCGTGGAAGCAGGACGAAACCTACACGTTCGGCATCATCCAGCACATGCTGGAGACCGGCGATTTCGTCGTGCCGACCAATGCCGGCCTGCCGTTCATGGAGAAGCCGCCGCTCTACGCGTGGGTCGCGACGAGCCTCGCGTGGCTGCTGCAACGCGTGATGCCGCTGCACGACGCGGCGCGGCTCGCCAGCGCACTGTTCGCCGTGCTCGCGTTCGGCTTCACCGCGCGCGCGGCGCGCGTCGCGAGCGGCGCGGCCGGCTGGTTCGACGCGAAGGTGATCGGGCCGGTCGCGCTGTGCGCGAGCAGCCTCGTCGTGATCAAGCACGTGCACGACATGATGACGGACGTCGCGTTGTTCGCCGGCACAGCGATCGCCTTCTGCGGCCTGCTCGAACTCGTGACCCAGCATCGCGCCCGCGCACGGCACGCGCAGCTCGGGCTGCCGGCGCAGCCGCTGAACCGCTGGGCCGCGCCGATGTTCGGCGCAGGCGTCGGCATCGCGCTGATGACGAAGGGGCTGTTCGTGCCGCTCGTGTTCGCGGCCACGCTCGCCGCGGTGCTGGTGCTCTACCCCGCATGCCGCACCCGGGCGTTCGCGCGCGCGCTCGGCGTCGCCGCGCTCGTGTTCGCGCCGTTCGCGATCATCTGGCCGACCGCGCTGTTCCTGCGCTCGGAGACGCTGTTTCTCGCGTGGTTCTGGGACAACAACGTCGGCCGCTTCTTCGGCTTCTCCGTGTCCGAGCTCGGTGCCGAAAACGACAAGCCGTTCTTCATCCTGCGCGCGTTCCTGGCCGTCGGCTTCCCGGTCGCGCCGCTCGCGATCGTTGCGCTCGCGCTCGGTGCCTGGCGCGACTGGCGCGCGCCGCGCATCGCGCTGCCGGTCGTATTCGCCGGCGTCGGGCTGATGGTGCTGCAGGTGTCCGCGACGTCGCGCCAGCTCTACATCCTGCCGTTCATCGCGCCGCTCGCGCTCGTCGCCGCGCAGGCGATCGACCGCCTGCCGCGCGCGCTGCACGCCGGCTGGGATTACCTGAGCCGCGCGCTGTTCGGCACTGTCGTCCTGCTCGCGTGGACGATCTGGTCGGTGATGGCCGATCCTGGCGCGTCGCATGCGCGGCTCGCGCCGCTCGGCCGTTGGCTGCCGCTCGACTGGACGATGCCGATCGTACCGGGCCTCGTGCTCGCCGCGCTCGCGCTGACGATCGGCTGGCTGTGGCTACTGCCGACGCTGCGCACGACGGGCCGCTGGCGCGGCGCGCTGTCGTGGGCCGCGGGCGCGCTCGTCGCGTGGGGGCTCGTCTATACGCTGCTGCTGCCGTGGCTCGATGTCGCGAAGAGCTACCGCTCGGTGTTCGACGACCTGAACGCGCACCTCGCGCTCGAATGGAACGACGGCGATTGCATGGCGAGCCTCCACGGGCTCGGCGAATCGGAAGCGCCGATGCTGTACTACTTCTCCGGCATCCAGCACACGCCGATCTCGGACGCGCGCACGACGCGCTGCACGTGGATGATCGTGCAGGGCGTGCGCGCGGTCGACCCGAAGCCCGGCAGCGATTGGCAGCTGTTCTGGTCGGGTGCGCGTCCCGGCGACGACGAGGAATTGCTGCGCGTCTACGTGCGCACGCCCGAGCAGCACCGGCAATAACCGATCACACGGGGCGGCGCGGTGCGCCGCCTGTCCGCCAGGCCGCCAGGCCGCCAGGCCGCCGGCCGAAACTCCCGAATGCCGGAACGTCGCTCAGAACGACGACCCAGGCTCGCGCAGGAACGCGGCCTCTTCATCGGTCGACGCGCGTCCGAGAATCGCATTCCGGTGCGGAAACCGGCCGAAGCGCTCGATCACCGCCGCATGCCGCAGCGCGAAGTCGTGATAGCCCGCGCACCCGGCCTCCTCCCGAATTCCGTCGCACAACCGCACGGCCTCGCGCTGGCTGTCCGGCGACTCGTCGTGCTCGAACGGCAGATACGCGAACGCGCGGTGATGCCCGCTCGGCAGCCCGGCATCCCGGCCCGCGGCGACGAGCCGGCGTGCAAGCTCGAGCGCCTTCGGGTCCGCGGCGAATGCGCGCGGCGTGCCGCGATGGATGTTGCGCGAGAACTGGTCGAGCACGACGATCAGCGCCAGCGTGCCGAGCGGCGACGCGGCCCAGTGGTCGCAGGCGCCGTCGCACGCCGCATCGAGCAACGCACCGTAACGCTCGCGCAGCACCGTATCGAGCGCCGCGCCACCGTTGAACCACATCTTGCGTGCGACGCCGAATTCCGCCGAGCCGGGCGTGCCGAACCAGAAATCCAGCACCTCGCCCGCGCGCGGATCGAGTGCCCCATCGTCGTTGTTCGCGTGATTGACCGTCATGCAAGCTCCAGTACCAGGCGTCGCGTACGCGCGCTCTTCTTTTCGAGTTTCGCGACCCGCAGGCCGCCAATTTCCGACGTGTTGCGCACGTGCGTGCCGCCGCACGGCTGCAGGTCGACGCTGTCGATCCGCAACAGCCGCACGCGGCCGAGCCCCATCGGCGGCTTCACGCTCATCGTGCGCACGAGCTCGGGCCGCTCGGCCATTTCGTCGTCGGTGATCCATTCGGTCGTGACCGGATGCGCGCCGCCGATCAGCTCGGCCAGCCGCCGCTCGACGTCGTCGCGGTCGATCGGCTCGGCCGTCGCGAAATCGAGCCGCACGTAGTCGGCGGTCACGCTGCAGCCGTCGACCGGATACGGCAACACCGCGCACATCAGGTGCGCGGCCGTATGCAGCCGCATGTGCCGGTAGCGGCGCGCCCAGTCGATTTCCGCGACGATCCGCGCGCCGGGCGCGAGCGCCTCGAGTGCAGCAAGGCCCGCGTGCTGGCCCGGCGCCGGCACGTGCACCGCGTCGTCGGGCGTCGCGCCGTCGAACTTCGCCTTGCGCGTGTCGTCGATCGCGATCGACGTGCCGTCCGGCAGCGTCAGCACGCCGCTGTCGCCGGCCTGGCCGCCGCCGAGCGGATAGAACACCGTGCGGTCGAGCCGGATGCCGTCGTCGCCGAGCGCCGTGACGACCGCTTCGCAGCGGGTCAGGTACGCGTCTTCCCGAAACAATGCCTGTGTCGTCATGGGGAAAATTCTCGTGTTGAACGGGGAGCGGCCAGTGTCACGCGCAGCCGCACCGCCGGCCAGACGCACTGCGGGCGGCAGCCGGGCGGCGGCGTACCGGTCGATCAACCGGGCCGGTTGCGCATCCAGTCGGCGGTATCGTAGAACGAATGCATCAGGCGCTCGCGCAGCGGCTCGGGCAGGCCGACGTCCTCCATCGCCCACGCCATGCAGCGCAGCCACTGGTCGCGCTCGACCGACGCGATCGGGAACGGCAGGTGCCGCGCGCGCAGGCGCGGATGGCCGAAGCGGCTGATGTAGTGGTCCGGCCCGCCGAGCCAGCCGCACAGGAACCAGAACAGCCTGTCGCGCGAACCGTCGAGCGACGCCGGATGCAGCGCGCGGATCTGCGCGAACTCCGGCTCGAGGTCCATCAGGTCGTAGAAGCGATCCACCATCTCGCGCACGCGGCCTTCGCCGCCCACGAGTTCGAACGCGGTCGGTTGCGACGGCGCGTCGTCATTCACATCGGTCATACGGATAATCGGAAATCAGGGTCATCAGGGCCGCCGGCGACGCTCATGCGTCGCGCAGCGATTGCAGCGCGGGACGCCGCAGC
>NZ_JAAGPL010000265.1:0-238 GCF_017104785.1 Burkholderia sp. Ac-20353
TAAAAAAAAAAAAAAAATTAACTTGTATACTTCAACGAATTTTCAGAATAACTACTCTCACACCTTTCCATATATATTCCATAACCTGATCAAACTCACATTGTCATCTTTCAATCATGTGCTCTGCTTATCTTTCTTTCCTACTCCACATTTATTAGTACTTCTGTCCTCTACCCCAATGCACATCTCATTACTCACTACACTACACTCCCTATCTCAACAATCCGACTCTGCGATT
>NZ_JAAGPL010000266.1:0-10138 GCF_017104785.1 Burkholderia sp. Ac-20353
GCTCGAGCCCGTTCACCGCGCCACCGGCCGCGAGCGGCACCGGCACCGCGGCGGTCTGCGACGCGCCGCCCAGGTTGCGGGACAGGCCTTCGCGCAGGTAGTCGAGCGCCGCGCGGCGGGTCTCGTCGCGGTCGTCCGGCAGCATCACCGTGCCGACCGCGAATACCGCACCATCCAGGTGCGCGGCCTGCATCCGCATCTTCATCGGCGTGCCGCCGATCGTCACTGGATGCTCGTCGACGGTCGGCTTCGCGGGCAGGTCGATCGTGTAGCCGGCGTCGTTGTGCAGCGTGCGCCAGTCGTACGACGGCGTGCACGCGGCGAGCACGGCGCTCGCGCACATGAGTGCGGCGATGTGCCGCAGCGGACGAAAAAGGGGACGCAGCGGAGCGGCAAATTCCTTCGGCATGACGGAGATCGGAGCGGGCAAAGCGTGCATTATGCGTCGAACGGGAACGCCGGGATGTGTGGCGACCGCCGGTGCGTGCGCCGCATTCGCGCTAAAATGACCAGCGAATTTCGACGTCCCTGGCCATGTCCGGCGTCCCCCGACCGACTCCGAGAGCACCACAGATGAACTCCACGCCTCCCTCCTCCAGCCGCCGCGCGAGCCCGATCCGCTATGTCGCGGCGCTCGCCGTCGTGGCCGCCATCGCCGTGGCCGGCTTTTTCGCGTTCAGCGGCAAGTCCAGCGTGCCGGACGCCACGTTCACGCTGCTGTCGGGCCAGAAGGTCTCGACCACCGGCGACCTGAAGGGCAAGGTCTACCTCGTCAACTTCTGGGCGACGAGCTGCGCGACCTGCATGCAGGAAATGCCGCAGATGGTCGATACCTACAATCGTTTCAAGGGACAGGGCCTTGAATTCGTCGCGGTCGCGATGAACTACGATCCGCCGATGTACGTCGCGAACTACGCGCAGACGCGCCAGCTGCCGTTCAAGGTCGCACTCGACGATGGCAGCGTCGCGAAGCAGTTCGGCAACGTGCAGCTGACGCCGACGACCTTCGTCGTCGACAAGGACGGCAAGATCCTGAAGCGCTATGTCGGCGCGCCGCAGTTCGCGGAGCTCGACGCGCTGCTCAAGAAGGCGCTTGGGAACGCTGCATAAGCGCTGCATAAGCGCTGCCTGAGCACTTCGCCCGATAGGGCCGGCGGGCGCGCGATGCGCGCGACGCCGCAAGAAGGACCACAAGACGGACCGCATGACCGGACATCACCGGTTCTGCGGTCCGTTTCTTTTCAGCGGTCCGTTTCGCCCTTCGCCGACAGCCCGTAGCGCTTCATCTTCTCGTACAGCGTCGCCTTGCCGACGTGCAGCCGGTCCGCTGTCGCCGCGACCGCGCCGCCCGTCTGGTTCAGCGCCTCGGCGATCACCGCGCGCTCGAACTGCTCGATGCGCTCCTTCAGCGTCTGCTCGTTCGCGTCGTCGTCGCTGCCCGCCGCGTCCTGCGGCATGTCGGCGACGCCGAGCACGAACCGGTCGGCCGCGTTGCGCAGCTCGCGCACGTTGCCGGGCCAGTCGCGCTGCAGCAGGCTCGCGCGCTGCCGGTCGGTCAGCACCGGCGCCGGGCGGTCATAGCGCACGGCCGCGTCGAGCATGAAGTGCTCGAACAGCGGCACGATGTCCTCGCGGCGCTCGGCGAGCGGCGGCAGCGCGATCGTCACGACGTTGAGCCGGTAGAGCAGGTCGCGCCGGAACGTGCCGGCCGCGACCAGTTCGCTCATGTCGCCCTTCGCGGCCGCGACGATCCGGCAGTTCACGCGGATCGGCTGGTTCGAGCCGAGCCGCTCGAGCACGCCGTCCTGCAGCACGCGCAGCAGCTTCACCTGCAGCGCGAGCGGCATGCTTTCGATCTCGTCGAGGAACAGCGTGCCGCCGGACGCGTATTCGAGCTTGCCGACCCGGCGCTTCGCCGCGCCCGTGAACGCGCCGGGCTCGTAGCCGAACATCTCCGATTCGAACATCGGCTCGGGCAGCGCACCGCAGTTCACCGCGATGAACGGCTTGTCACGCCTCGGCGACAGTTCATGCAGGCTGCGCGCGATCAGCTCCTTGCCGGCGCCCGTGTCGCCGTTGATCAGCACCGACGCATCGGTCGGCGCGACGTTCGCGATCAGCTTGCGCACCTGTTCGATCGCCGGGCTGCGGCCGATGATGCGCGGCGCGACGACGTTCTGCTCGGCAAGCTCGCGGCGCAGCGCGTGGTTCTCGAGCACCAGCTCGCGCCGCTCCAGCGCGCGCCGCACCGTCTCGATCAGCCGCTCGGCCGCGAACGGCTTCTCGATGAAGTCGTACGCGCCGTCGCGCATCGCCTGCACCGCCATCGAGATGTCGCCGTGGCCGGTGACGAGGATCACCGGCACGTCGGGCACGCGCTCGCGGCATTGCGCGAGCAGGTCGAGCCCGCTCGCGCCGGGCAGGCGGATGTCGCTGACGATCACGCCGGCGGCGTCGGCGACGATCGCCTTCTCGGCGGCTTCGGCCGACTCGAAGCCGGTCACGTCGAAGCCCGCCAGCTGGAGGCTCTGCACGCCCGCGCGGCGCACGAGCGCGTCGTCTTCGATATAGATCACTTGCAGCCGGTTGGCCATCGTACTCACTTGCTCCTGATGGGCCCCGTGGCCCTCGGACCGCGCGGCGGCAACGCGTGCGCGGGTCGGTTCACGCCGATTTTCCCTCAGTCCGGCGCGCGACGGACGCTTCTTGCGAACCCGCCTGCCCGGACACGGAGTCCGGATGATGCGTGCGGGCGCGCCGCAACGTCAAGACGAACTGCGCGCCGCCGGACGGTGCGTTGCGCGCGGTCAGCGAGCCGCCCGCGTCGCTCGCGATCGACGACGAGATCGCGAGCCCGAGACCGAGTCCGCGGCCCATTTCCTTCGTCGTGAAGAACGGCTCGAACAGGCGCGGCAGCAGGTCGGGCGGGATGCCCGGACCGTTGTCGCGCACCTGGATCGCGAGTGTCGCGGCCGATACGTCGACCGTGACTTCGATACGCGGTGCGGCCGTGCCTGCCACCGCGTCCAGCGCGTTGCCTAGCAGGTTGATCAGCACCTGCTCGAGACGCAGGTCCTCGCAGCGCGCGACGAGTTCCGGATGGTCGTTGGCGAGATCGAGCGGCGCGGGCGGCACGGGCGATACGGGTGACATGGGCGACACGGTCGCATCCCGCAGCGTCAGCACGAGCGTGACGCCGCGCAGCCGTTCGTCGAGTAGCGCCAGCACGCTGCGCAGCGCGCGCACGACGAGCGCCTGCTCGTTGCGCGGGCGCGCGCGGCCGACAAACAGCTTCAGCTGGTTGGTGATCTTGCCCATCCGCTCGGTGAGCGCGGCGATCGCCTCGAGGTTCTCGCGCGCCGCGCCTTGCTCGCCGCGGTCGAGCAGCACGCGGGTGTTGTCGGAAAAACTGCGCAGCGCGGCGAGCGGCTGGTTCAGCTCGTGCGTGATGCCCGCCGCCATCTGGCCGAGCGCGGCAAGCTTGCTCGCCTGGATCAGTTCGTCGTGCGCGGCGCGCAGCTCCTGTTCCGCGCGGATCCGGTCGCCGACTTCCTTCTGCAGCTGTTCGTTTGCCTCCGACAGGTCGGCCGTGCGCTCCTCGACGCGCCGGTTCAGCTCCGCATACGCCTGCTGCAGCAGCGCGCGGCCGCGGATCATCTCGCGCACGCGCGCGCGGCGCATCCGCCAGTAAAACGCGAGCAGCGCGACCGACACGAAGCCGAAGCCGGTGACGATCGTCGCGTTGCGCGCATCCGCGTCGACGGGCGCGATCGGCGCGAGCGTGACGAGCGTCCAGTCGGGCTCGCCGATGCGGCGTTGCGTTGCGAGATAGCGCGGCGCGCGGCGGCCCTCGCCGATGCGCACGATCTGCGCGTTGGCGCCGAGCAGTTGTTCAACGCGCAGCGGCAGCGGCGTGACCGGCTGCTGCGCGTACTGGCGGGTTTCGAAGATCGACGCGGCGACGGGGCCCGCCAGCGGCCGCAGCGTGTGGTACTTCCACGCGGGCACCGACGACAGGAACACGACGCCGTGATCGTCCGTGACGACGAGCGGCTCGGACGCGTCCGCGCCCTGGAACCACTCGAGATTGAGCTTCACGACGACGACGCCGACAAGGCGGCCATCGCGCCACACGGGCTGCGAGATGTAGTAGCCGGGATCGCGCGAGATCGTGCCGATCCCGAAGAAGCGACCGACCTGGCCGTGCATCGCGTCGATGAAATACGGCCGGAAACGGTATCCGATCCCGACGAAGCTGTCGGGCGCACGCCAGTTGCTCGCGGCGACGCACAGGCCGTCCGCGCCGATCAGGTAGGTGACGGTCGCGTGCGCGTGCTGGTTGAGGTCTTCGAGATAGCGGTTGGCGCGCGCCGCGTAATCGGCGCGCTTCGGCTCGGCGAGCAGATCCTGCACGAGCGGGTGGCTGCCGAGCAGGTACGGCAGCGATTCATAGCGGTCGAGCGTGCTTTTGAGCGCGCTGGTGGTGCGATCGACGCGCACGGCGGCATTGCGCTGCAGCTCGTCGATCCCGCGCCGCCACGTGACGGTCCACGTCAGCGCACAGGCCGCGGCGAGCGCGGTGGCGAGCGCGACGAGGATGAGCAGGCGGCGCTTCACGGGGACGGCTTCCTGACGATGTGGATCAGCTATTGTGTCATAGCCGTCCGCATCCGCCCTGCTGCTACCGTTGCCGTTGCCGCTGCTGCTGCCGTTGCCGCTGCCGTTGCCGGCGCCGTTGCTGCGGCCACTGCAGTTGCCGCCATCAGGCGCGCGGCCCGCGAGCGGCGCCGCCGCCTGCTCCTTCATGACGTCAGACGCCGGCCGTCTCGGTGTTGACGACTTCGCCACCGCCGTTCAGCGCCTGGCGCAGCTTCGCGCGGTCGAGCTCCTTCTCCCACGCGGACACGACGACCGTCGCGACGCCGTTGCCGACGATGTTGGTCAGCGCACGGCATTCGCTCATGAAGCGGTCGATGCCGAGGATCAGCACCATGCCCGACAGCGGGATGGTCGGCACGACGGCGAGCGTCGCGGCGAGCGTGATGAAGCCCGCGCCGGTGACGCCGCTCGCGCCCTTCGACGTCAGCATCGCGACCGCGAGCAGCGTGAGCTGCTGCATCCACGTGAGCTCGATGTTGGTCGCCTGCGCGATGAACAGCACGGCCATCGTCATGTAGATGTTGGTGCCGTCGAGGTTGAACGAGTAGCCGGTCGGCACGACGAGGCCGACGACCGAGCGCGAGCAGCCGGCCTTCTCGAGCTTCTCCATCAGTTGCGGCAGCGCGGCTTCCGACGAGCTCGTGCCGAGCACGATCAGCAGTTCTTCCTTGATGTAGCCGACGAAACGGATGATCGAGAAGCCGGTGATGCGCGCGATCGTGCCGAGCACGACGAGCACGAACACGACCGACGTCAGGTAGAACGTGCCGATCAGCTTGAGCAGCGGCACCAGCGAGCCGACGCCGTACTTGCCGATCGTGAACGCCATCGCACCGAACGCACCGATCGGCGCGAGCTTCGTGACGATGTGCACGATGCCGAACAGCACGCGCGTCATCCCGTCGATGAAGTCGGTGACCACCTTGCCGCGCTCGCCGAGGTGCGCGAGCACGCTACCGAACAGCATTGCGACCAGCAGGATCTGCAGGATCTCGCCCTGCGCGAACGCGTCGACCATCGTGTTCGGGATGATGTGCATCAGGAAGTCGACCGTCGACTGCCCGTGCGCCTTCGCCGCATACGACGCGACTTCCTTGCCGTTCAGCGTTGCCGGATCGATGTTGAAGCCGACGCCCGGACGCAGGATGTGCGTGGCCGCGAGGCCGAGCATCAGCGCGAAGGTCGACACGATCTCGAAGTACAGCAGCGCCTTGCCGCCGACGCGCCCGACCTTCTTCATGTCCTCCATGCCGGCGATGCCGGTCACGACCGTACAGAAGATGATCGGCCCGATCACCATCTTGATCAGCTTGATGAAACCGTCGCCGAGCGGCTTCATCTCGGTGGCGAGGGTCGGATAGTAGTGGCCGAGGATCACGCCGACGATGATGGCGAAGATCACTTGCACGTAGAGCACTTTGTAGAGGGGTTTCTTCTTCACGGTGATTCCTGATGAAGGTAGAGATGAGCCGGTGAAACGGCGTCACGCGCGCGGGAAGGAACGAGGAAGGGGGCAATGCCCGCTGGATCACTCGCCCGCGCGGCTGCCGTGCCGCAACAAGCGATGCCTCAGGACATCCGGGGGAGGTGGAAGGCGTTGGTCATCGATTGTCTCCTTGATGTAGTAGTCGGGCCGGGGGTGGCCGTGGCTTCTATATTGCAAGGTCGATGCCAGCCGTATGAAAGCGGTCAAGCCTTTGTTTTTATTGAATTTCCCACAATGCGGCAGGGGTCGGAATCCGGGTTTCCGGAATTCCGGATTACATCCGTCCGGCGATCCGGACGGATGTAATGTTTCATCATATGAATCAATGCTGCACGTACAGCCCGTGCGAAGTCGTCACATCCTCCGTCTTCGGCTTATTGCTTCGACAGTGCGATGTAGCGCGCGAGATGGTGGTCCTCGTCGCCGAGCTGGTGGTCGATCATCACGAGCCGCTTCGCGTAGTGCGACAGCGGCAGTTCCCACGTCATGCCGATCCCGCCGTGCAGCTGGATACTCTCCTCCGCGACGAGCGTGCCGATCCGGCCGATGCTGTACTTCGCCGCCGCGAGCGCGCGTTCTCGCACGACGCGCGGCGCATCAAGCTGCGCGGCCGCATTGATCACCGCCGAGCGCGCCTGCTCGACTTCGAGCAGCAGGTCGGCCATCCGGTGCTGCAGCGCCTGGAAGCTGCCGATCGGCGCCCCGAACTGCTTGCGCGTGCGCAGGTATTCCAGCGTGTGCTCCTTCGCGACGTCCATCGCGCCGAGGGCTTCGGCCGACAGCGCAAGCAGGCCGTAACCGAGCACGCGTTCGAGCAGCGCCGCGCCCGCTTCACCGCCCGTGCCGCTGCCCGCGTGCGGATCGCCGAGCAGTGCATCGGCCGGCAACTCGACACGGTCAAAGCGAAGTTCGGCCGCGCGCCCGCCGTCAATCTTGCGATAGCCGCGCAGCGACATGCCGGGCGCGGATGCCGGCACGACGAACAGGCCGATGCCGTCCGCATCGTCGTCAGCGCCCGCAGTGCGTGCGGTGACGACGAAAAATGCCGCCTGTTCGGCCTGATCGACCACGCCCTTCGCGCCTGTCAGCACCCAGCCGTCGCCGCGCCGTTCCGCACGCGTGCGCACGGTGGTCAGCTCGTAATGCGACGCCGGCTCATCGTGCGCGAACGCGGCGCTCGCGCGGCCGTCGATCAGCGCGGCGAGCCGGTCGCGATGCGCGGCGCCGCCAGCGAGCGCGAGCGCGCGGCCCGCGAGCAGCGCGCCGAGGAACGGCTCGACGACGAGCCCGCGCCCGAGACACTCGAACACGACCGCGATGTCGAAGCCCGCACCGCCGAGCCCGCCGTCGGCTTCGGGAAACAGCGCGCCGATCGCGCCGAGTTCGGCGAAGCGTTCCCACATCGTCCGGTCGAAACCTTCCGTCGATTGCGCGATGCGGTCGCGCACCGCGAACGGGTACTGTTCGGCGATGAAGCGGTTCAGCGTGTCCGCCAGCATCCGGCGGTCTTCGGTATGTCGAAAGTCCATCTGCACTCCTGCGTTACAGCCCGAGCATCATCTTCGCGATGATGTTCTTCTGGATCTCGTTCGAGCCGCCGAAAATCGACAGCTTGCGGTTGTTGAAGTACTGCAGCGCGGCGCTCGCGGCCTCTTCGGGCCCGACCGGCTCGCCTTCGTAGCCGGCGTCGAGCGCTTCGTCGACGAACGGCTGCGCATACGGCCCCATCGCGCGCCGCATCAGCGACGTGATTTCCTGGCGGATCTGCGTGCCGCGAATCTTCAGCATCGAGCTTTCCGCGCCCGGCGCACCGCCGCCCGCGACTGCGGCGAGCACGCGCAGGTTGGTCGTCTTCATGTTCTCGAGCTCGATCTCGACGCGCGCGATGCGCGCCGCGAAATACGGATCGTCGGCGAGCGGCCGGCCGTTCTTGCGCACCTTCGCGGCCACCGCGTGCAGCCGGTCGAGCGCGGCCGTCGAAAAGCCGACGCCCGCGATGTTGGTGCGCTCGTAGGTCAGCAGGTATTTCGCATAGGTCCAGCCGCGGTTTTCGTCGCCGACGAGGTTCTCGGCCGGCACGCGCACGTCGGTGAAGAACACCTCGTTCACCTCGTGCTCGCCGTCGAGCGTGACGATCGGGCGGACCTCGACGCCCGGCGAATTCATGTCGACCAGCAGGAAGCTGATGCCTTCCTGCTTGCGCACGTCGGTCGCGGTGCGCACGAGGCAGAAGATCATGTTCGCGTAGTGGCCGAGCGTGGTCCACGTCTTCTGGCCGTTGACGACGTAGTGGTCGCCCTGCGCGTCGACACCCCGCACCGCGCTCGTCTTCACCGCCGCGAGATCGGAACCCGCGCCCGGCTCCGAGTAGCCCTGGCACCACCAGTCGGTGCCGTCGAGGATGCGCGGCAGCCAGTGGCGCTTCTGCGCTTCGCTGCCGTACTTGATCAGCACCGGGCCGAGCATGTTCACGCCGAACGGCACGATGCGCGGCGCGCCCGCCAGCGCGCACTCGTTGTCGAACAGGAACTTCTGCGCGACGCTCCAGCCGGGGCCGCCGTACTCGCGCGGCCAGTGGCTCGCGAGCCAGCCGCGCGCGTTGAGGATCGCGTGCCATTTGCGCATGTCGTCGCGGGTCAGCCGCAGGCCGCCCTTCACCTTGCGCGAAATGCGCTCGGGCAGCCGTTCTTGCAGGAAGCGCTGCACGTCGGCGCGAAACGCTTCCTCTTCGGGAGTGAAATCGAGATCCATCAGGTATCCGTAGTGAATTCGTGAGAACGTTCAGTCGAAGCGGTTCAGGCTGGCGAAATCCGCGCCGCGCTCGACGAGCTCGACGATCAGCGGCGACGGCTTCCAGAACAGCGGGTCCTCCTTCGCGAACGCGCGGATATCGGCCAGCACGTTCGCGAGGCCGATCGTGTCCGCGTAGTGCATCGGGCCACCGCGATAGCGCGGGAAGCCGTAGCCGTGCAGGAACACCGCATCGACATCGAGCGGGCGCAGCGCGATCTTCTCGTGCACGACGTTCGCGCCCTCGTTGATCATCGCGGCGAGATAGCGGCGCAGGATCTCGTCGTCGGTGAACGTGCGCGGCGTGACGCCGCTCTTCGCGCGTTCGTCGGCGACGATCGCCTCCACTTCCGGATCGGGCATGCCGCTGCGCGCGCCGTCCGGATACAGGTAGTAGCCGCGCCCCGTCTTCTGGCCGAACCAGCCGCGCTCGCACAGCCGGTCGGAAATCCCGACGTAGCGGGCGCGCGGATTGCGCGTCGGCGCACGGCGCTTGCGGCTCGCCCAGCCGATGTCGCCGCCCGCGAGGTCGACGACCTGGAACGGCCCCATCGGGAAGCCGAACTCGCGCACCGCGCGGTCGATCTGGTACGGCGACGCGCCGTCTTCCATCAGGTAGTCGGCCGCGGTGCGATAGACGGCGAGAATGCGGTTGCCGATGAAGCCGTCACACACGCCCGCACGCACCGGCGTCTTCTTCAGCTGCTTCGCGAGCGCGAACGCGGTCGCGACGACCTCCGGACTCACGCGCGCCGGCACGACGATCTCGAGCAGCTTCATGATGTTGGCCGGCGAGAAGAAATGCAGGCCGATCACGTCGGACGGCCGGTCGATGCTCGCGGCGATCTGGTCGATGTCGAGATACGACGTGTTGGTCGCGAGCACCGCGCCCGGCTTGCACACGCGCGCGAGTTCGGCGAACACGGCCTGCTTGACCGCGAGATCCTCGAACACGGCCTCGATCACGACGTCCGCCTGCGCGAGCGCGTCGTACGACGTGCTGCCGTTCAAGCGCGCGAGCCGCTCGGCGTGCGCGGCGGGCGTCATGCGGCCTTTCGCGACGAGGCCGTCGTACACCTTCCCGACATGCGCGCGGCCGCGCGCGAGCGCCGCGTCGTCGCGCTCGATCATCGTCACCGGCAGCCCCGCGTCGAGCGCGGCGACCGCGATGCCCGCGCCCATCGTGCCGCCGCCGACCACGCC
>NZ_JAAGPL010000267.1:0-9571 GCF_017104785.1 Burkholderia sp. Ac-20353
GGCCGCCCCGCTCGCGAGGCCGAACGCCAGCCACGCCGCGCCGGCCGCCAGCACGCGCGCCGTGCGGCGCGTGGCGTTGTCTGTCGTTGTTCTCTTCATACGGTCACCAGCGGCGCGGGGTTTTTCAGGTATTGCTCGCGGATCGCGCGCGCCGACCAGTAGGCCAGCGCCGCGATGATCCCGGTCGGGTTGTAGCCGATGCCCTGCGGCAGCGCCGACGCCCCCATCACGAACACGTTGTGCACGTCCCAGCTCTGCAGATAGCGATTCAGCACGCTCGTCTTCGGATCGGTGCCCATCACCGCGCCGCCGACGAGGTGGGTCGTCTGGTACTGGCGGGAATCGAAGTGCTTGCCGAACTCGCGCGTCGACACGCCGATCGCCTTCGGCCCCATCGCCTCCGCGATCTTCTTCATCTGGCCGGTCACGTACTGCGCCATCCGGATGTCGTTGTCCTTCCAGTCGAACGTCATCCGCAACAGCGGCTGGCCGTACGAGTCGCGATAGGTCGGATCGAGATCGAGATACACGTCACGGTACGACATGTTGGTGCCGTGCGCGTCCATCGAGACCGTGTGCGCGTAGTTGTCCTTGACCGCCTTCTTCCACGCGGAACCCCACTGCGGCGTGCCGGGTGGCGTCGAGATGCCGCTGATCGGCTTGGCGCCTGCCTGGTTCACCCACAGCGGCGAGCCGCCGACGAAGCCGAGCGGCCCGTGGTCGAAGTTGTCCGCGTTGAAATCGTCCACCGCGACGCCGTTGCCGCCCGCGCCGACGAACGGGTTCGTGTAGGTGTCCTTGTCGAAGAACGCCTTGATCGTCGACAGGTTCTGGTACGCGAAATTACGGCCCACGACGCCTTCGCCCGAGATCGGGTCGTACGGCTTGCCGATGCCCGACAGCAGCAGCAGGTGCACGTTGTGATACTGGAACGCAGCCAGGATCACGAGATCGGCCGGCTGCGACACTTCACGGCCGGCCGGATCGATATAGGTGACGCCCGTCGCGCGCTTCTTCGTGTCGTCGAGATCGACGCGCAGCACGTGGCACTTCGAGCGCAGCTCGAAGTTCGGCACCTGCTTCAGCGCGGGCAGGATGTTCAGGTTCGGCGACGCCTTCGAGTACATGTAGCACGCGTAGCCGCTGCAGTAGCCGCAGAAGTTGCACGGGCCCATCTGCACGCCGTACGGGTTCGTGTACGGCCCCGACGTGTTCGCCGACGGCAGCCGGTACGGATGCAGGCCGAGCGATTTCGCCGCGTCGAAGAAGCGCTGTGCCGAATACGTATTGAGCTGCGCGGGCAGCGGGAAGTTGTCGCTGCGGTTCGCGTCGAACACGTTACCGTCGCCGACCACCCGGCCGTTGACCTTGTACGCCTGCCCCGACGTGCCGAACACCTTCTCGGCGAAGTCGAAGTACGGCTCCAGTTCGTCGTAGCTGACGCCCGTATCCTGGATCGTCATCCCTTCGGGGATGAACTTCCTGCCGTAGCGCTCTTCGTAGTGGCTGCGCAGCCGCAGCTCTTCCGGCGCGATCCGGAAGTGCACGCCGGACCAGTGCAGCCCCGCGCCGCCGACGCCCTCGCCCGGCAGGAACGCCGCGAGCTGGCGGTACGGCAGCGCCGTGTCCTTCACGCCATGGCGGATCGACACGGTCGTCTTCGACAGGTCGAGGAACAGCTTCTTGCGGATGTTGTAGGTCAGCTCGTCGATCGTGTTCGGATATGCGCCGTCCGGATACGTGTCGCGATATTCGCCGCGCTCGAGCGCAACCACGTTCAGGCCCGCTTCGGTCAGTTCCTTTGCGAGAATCGCGCCGGTCCAGCCGAAGCCGACGATGACCGCATCGACATGCGGCTTCTTCTCTGCGGCCATCAGGTACGCTCCCCGTTGATCGAGACCGGCCCGTACGGATACGGCTTGCCGTTCTGGTTGACGAAATCCATGAAATCCGCGCGCGCGCCGGGAAAGCCGATCATCTTCCACGCGGCCATCCCGCGATTGCCGCCGTGGACCGGATCGCAGAAGTAGCCTTCGCGCGTGTTCTGCAGCAATTGTCCGAAGAACACCTCGGGCGGCACGTCGTCGATCTGCACGCTGCCCTTTTCGAGCGCGCCGAGCACCGCGTCGCGCGTCGGCGCGTCGAGATCCGCGAACGCTTTGCCGTGAGTTTTCACGCAGTACACATTGACGGCCGCGATGCCGAGCCGGTACAGGTCGCGCGGCACGAGCTTCAGCTGGTAGCCGAGTTCCGGCACGCCCTGCTGGAACGGCCCCTGCATGTACCACAGCGCGCCGTGCGCATAAGGCGTTTCCATCTGGCGATCGATGAATTCGGGCACGCCGGACTCGAGCGCGCCGGGGCCTTCGGCGTCAGCGGGGATCAGGCGATCGACTGCGGCCTGAACGAACGTCCACTCCTTCGCGTCGAAGAACGTCGGTTTGTACGGCGCGCGCTCGGCTTCGGCCGATGCGGCGGGCGCGTTGCCGGCCGTCGTCGCGGAAGGCGACGACGAGCGCAGATCGCAACCGGCGAGCGACGCGATCGGCACGAGCGCGACCGACGAGCGCAGGAAGTGACGGCGCGAGTTGGGTTTGTCGGGTGGCGTGGTCATGGTCGGGTGATGATCGTTGGGGACAGCGCTTCGAACACGCACATGCAGCATGCACCGTGCGCGGCGCGAGACGGCGGCGCAACCGCGCGCCTGACCGCCCCTGTTCTTCCGTATTGCGCACAACCTCGCTGCAGACGGCGGACTCGCGCCCGGCGCGACCCCGCTTTCGTCATGCAGCCGCTTGTCTTGCAGACGCTTCCTCGCCCGATTCATCGGACTCCAAAGCGTTTCGACCTCTAGCGGGTCTTATCGTCGGACGAATCCGCGCCATTCGGCCGGAACCTGCCCGCCGTCGCCATGGCCCTTTTAACTTAGTCGCCGCTCTCGCTGACAGCAAGAACGGCATGCGCGGCCCTCTGGCTACCCTGGTCGACGGTGCGGCGAATTATAAATGGAACCGGTTCCATTTTGAGACGTTTTGTCGCAATTTATTGACTCGAAAACCGCAACAATCGGCAGCGGCTCGTAACGGGACGCGCAAAGATGAACAAAATCGCCTGCCGGCATTGCAGTCACCGGCTGTTTCGCCGGCCACGGCGCTCCGTGATCCGCCGATCACCGCTCGAGTACGCGTGGACCTTCAACTGAAGTCCATCGAAATCTGCTAGGCTTGCGCTCCGATATGCGTACAAAAACGAAAACACTGGACGAGACCAGCAAATATCTGAGCTATCTGCTCCGTCACGAACCGCAGGCCATCGGCTTGCAGCTCGATCAGGAAGGATGGGCCGACATCGATGCGCTCATCGCGGGCGCCGCGCGGCATGGGCAGGCGCTCGATCGCGCGACGATCGAGGCGGTCGTCGCCACCAACGACAAGAAGCGTTTCGCGCTGTCCGACGACGGCCGACGCATCCGCGCAGTACAAGGACACTCGACACCGGCCGTGCAACGGCAATACCCGGAGCAGCCGCCGCCGGCCGTGCTCTATCACGGCACCGCGACGCGCTTTCGCGAATCGATTCGCGAACGGGGGCTGAAGGCCGGTGCGCGTCATCACGTGCATCTGTCGCAGGACTTGCGCACGGCCGTCACGGTCGGCAAGCGCTACGGCAAGCCGGTGGTGCTGGCAATCCAGGCGGGCCGGATGCACGAGCGGGGTTTCAGGTTCTTCCTGGCGGAGAACGGCGTGTGGCTCGTCGACGCGGTGCCGGCCGAGTTTCTGTCGGTGCACGACGACTCGCCCGCCGGTTGAACGGCTGAACGGCGGAATGGCGCGGCGCGCTCGCCGCCGCACCGCAACACGTGATGCCGGATCGCGACGTCTAGTTCGTCCAGAGCATCGACGCGATGGACAGCGACAGCACCACGCACAGCGGCGCATAGCACAGCGTGTCCATCCGCGCGAACCGCGACCCGCGAATCCGCTTGAAGAGCCCGACGTAGCGGAAGTCGCCGATCGCCCGCACCGCGAAGATCAGCGCGAGCGCGACGATCCCGAACGCGACCGCGTTCGAATCCAGCCTCGGCAGCAGCCAGCCGGCGCGCGCCGCGACCACGCCCGCGCTCGCGAACAACGCCGCCGCGACGGCGAACGTGCCAGCCGCGCTCGGCTGAAACAGGGGTTTGCCGTCGCGCTCCGGAATCGTCGCGCGCTTGCCGGCGCGGCCCCCGCAGGCCCAGTAAACGTGGACAAGCGCAATCGCGCACAGCGTCGGCACGCTGAAATACGCAGCGGTCATGGTCGGTGTGACTCCTTGTCTGGTCGGTTCGCCGGCCTCGGTTCCGGCGCGCGGCGTGTACGCCGCGACATCCGCGACGATACAGAAATCGGCCGCATTGCGCGTTGCGACACCCGGTCGCATTGCGACAATCGTTGCACCGCAGCGATCGTCGGCCGCGCTCCGCGCGCCGTCGCCGCTTGACTTCCGTCCGCCTGCTACTACCCTTTTATTCCAGGACTGCAGTCGAGGCTTGAACGTACAACCGCTCACACCTCCCTGCCGGAGGAACGGTTCATGAACGAAGCCCTCGAACGCCGCGCGCTGCTGCTGCATCTCGGCGGCGTGATGCGTACGCTCAGCTGCCTGCTCGAAAGCGAGCGCGACGACGCGACGATCGGCGCGCTGATCGCGACACGGCCGATGCTGGCCGACCAGCCGCTGCTCGAACACGTGTTCGATCACATGACGGTGCGCGAATTCGCGAGCGCCGTGCTGCATGCGTTCTGCCTGTGGCCGCAGCAACTGCTCGACGCGCAACTCGATCGCGATGCGCTCGCCGCGCCGGTCTGCGCAAAGCTGTTCGCCGGCAACCCGCGCGGCTGGGCGCGCTACACCGCATCGCTCACACACGACGTGCCGTGGTTCGGCGCAGGCATCCAGCCGGCCGAGGGGCCGCCCGACCGGGCGGCCCCTTCCGGGCAGACGGATCCGGTCGCGCGAACCGCGTAACGCATGCGGCAGCCGTACTTGCATCACGCACGCGCGCGTGCGCGTCTTACGTCGTGCCCGCATCACGGCCACCGCAGCCGCGCACACGTGAGCGCAGGACGTTCCCATAACGAAGGCCCGTGGAGGTGACCCATGTTGATCGGTGTGCCGAAGGAGATCAAAAACCATGAATATCGCGTCGGGCTCACACCGGCCGGCACGCTCGAACTGACCCGCCACGGCCACCAGGTCCTGGTGCAGCGCAGCGCCGGCACGGCGATCGGGCTGCGCGATGACGACTATGCGGCCGCCGGCGCGACGCTGTGCGACGGCGCAGCGGAGGTTTTCGCCCGCGCCGACATGATCATCAAGGTCAAGGAGCCGCAACCGGCCGAGTGCGCGATGCTGCGGCGCGGCCAGATGCTCTATACGTACCTGCATCTCGCGCCCGATCCGGAACAGACGGCGGCGCTCGTCAAATCCGGCGCGGTGTGCATTGCCTACGAAACGGTGACCGGGCCCGGCGGCGGCCTGCCGCTGCTCGCGCCGATGAGCGAGGTCGCCGGACGCATGTCGATCCAGGTCGCGGCGACGCACCTCGAAAGCCCCCGCGGCGGGATGGGCCTGCTGATCGGCGGCGTGCCGGGCGTACCGGCCGCGCACGTCGTCGTGCTCGGCGCGGGCGTCGTCGGCACGGGCGCGTTGCAGATGGCGGTCGGCATGGGCGCGCGGGTCGTCGTGCTCGACAACAACGTCGGCCGCCTGCGCCAGCTCGACCTGATCTTCGGCAACCGGATCACGACGGTCTGTTCGAATGCGCACACGATCGAGGAAGCGGTACGCGACGCGGACGTCGTGATCGGCGCGGTGCTCGTGCCCGGCGCGTCGGCGCCGCGCCTCGTCACGCGCGACCTGATCGCGAAGATGCGCGCCGGCGCCGTCGTCGTCGACGTCGCGATCGACCAGGGCGGTTGCTTCGAGACCTCGCATCCAACCACGCACGCGGACCCGACCTTCGTCGTCGACGGTGTCGTGCATTACTGCGTCGCGAACATGCCCGGCGCGGTCGCGCGCACATCGACATTCGCGCTGAACAACGCGACGATCGGCCACGCGATCGCGCTCGCGGACCACGGCTGGAAACGTGCGATGGCTGACGACGTGCATCTGCGCGCGGGCCTGAACGTATGCGACGGACACGTCACCTACGAAGCGGTCGCGCGCTCGCTCGGGCTGCCGTACGTGCCCGCGGAGGACATGCTGGCCTGACATCACGCGGCCTGGCGCGCGTCCATCCGCTTCACCAGCGCGGCCAGCGCCGCGGAAATCTCGACTTCGACCGGCTCCGCCGCGCCCAGCGCCCGCGTACGCGCGGGCAACGACGCGAGCTGGCTCGCCGCATAGGCACGGCTCTCGCCGAGCGACGGCAACGCGAGCCGCGCGCCGTCGCGCATGACGGGCATGAGCAGCGGGACGCCCGGCCGCGTTTCGCGCGCGAGCGCCAGGCAGTCGGCAACGATCCGGCCGTCCGCGTCGACGCGCCGGAACACCTGCTTGCGGCCCGGCCATGTCGCCTTGCCTTCGGAGCGCTTGCGGCGCGGCAGCCCCGCGTACTCGACGAGCTTGTACGCGCAGTCGAGCGACGGCGCATCCGCCGACGTGTTCATCCGCGTGCCGATGCCGAAGCCGTCGATCGGCGCACCCCGCGCGAGCAGATCGTGCAGCCCGTATTCGTCGAGATTGCCGCTCGCGAAGATCGTCACGTGCGCGAGCCCGCCGCGATCGAGGATGCCGCGCACACGCCGCGCGTGCGCGGCAAGGTCGCCGCTGTCGAGCCGCACGCCCTTGATCGCGATCCCTTCCGGCGCAAGCTTGCGCGCCGTCGCCACGACGATCTGCGCGGCGCGTTCCGTGTCGTACGTATCGATCAGCAGCACCGCGTTGTCCGGCTGCGAGCGCGCGAAATCCTCGAACGCGCGCGCCTCGTCGCGATGCGCCTGCACGTACGAATGCGCCATCGTGCCGAACACGGGGATGCCGTAACGCTCGGCGGCCTGCACCGTCGCCGTGCCCGAGAAGCCCGCGAGATAGCTTGCGCGCGCCGACAGCAGCCCCGCTTCCGCGCCATGCGCGCGGCGCAGGCCGAAATCGACGAGCGAACGTCCGGGCGCGGCCAGCACCGCACGCGCCGCCTTGCTCGCAACGAGCGTCGCATAATGCAGCAGGTTCATCACGCGGCTCTCGACGAGCTGCGCCTCGCGCAACGGCGCGGTGATCCGCAGGATCGGCTCGTCGGCGAAGCAGACGGTGCCTTCGGGCATCGCGTCCACCGCACCGGAAAAGCGCCAGTCGGCGAGCGACGCGACGAAGTCCGCGCGGAAGCGCCCCGTGCGGGCCAGGTAGTCGAGGTCGGCGTCCGTGAACCGCGCGCGCTCCAGGTAATCGAGCACGGGCGCGAGCCCCGACGCCATCAGGAAATTGCGCTGCGGCGGCAACGCGCGCACAAAGAACTCGAAGCTCGCGACGTCGTTCATCGCGGCATCGAAGTACGCCTGCAGCATCGTGAGCTCGTAGAGATCGGTCAGCAGCATGCCTTCGCCGCCATCGCCCGTCGCGCCCGCCATCACGCCTCCTTCGTGCGGTGCCGCGCCGGCTCGCGATGCGTGCTGGCCGCCCCGCTACCGGCCCCGCTGCCCACACCGCCCATCGTGCGCGCGAGCAGCGGCCGCAATTGCGCGAGCGTCCGCGTGTTGAGCACGTCGGTGCAGGTGAGCCAGCCGCGCCGCGCCTGGTCGACGCCGAAGCCGAGATCGTCCAGTTCGTCGGCGCGATGCGCGTCCGAGCCGATCGACACCAGCACACCGGCCTGCGCGGCCTCGCGGCACCAGATGTCCGCGAGATCGAGCCGCTGCGGCTGCGCATCCAGTTCGAGGAAGCAGCCGCGCGCCCGCGCGTGCTCGATCACGCGCGGCACGTCGAGCTCGCAGGCGTCCCGTTCGCCGAGCAGGCGGCCGGTCGGATGCGCGAGGATCGTGAAATGCGGATGGTCCATCGCATGCAGCATGCGATCGGTCTGCGCGGCCCGCGGCAGGTCCAGGCCGTCGCGCACCGCGCCGACGACGAGATCGAACCGGCCGAGCAAATCGTCCGGCAAGCCGAGGCTGCCGTCTTCGCGAATGTCCACCTCGACGCCCTTCAGCAGCGCGAAATCGTCGAACGATGCGTTCAGCCTGTCGATATCGTCGATTTGCCGCGCGAGCCGCCCGGCGTCGACGCCCCGCGCACGGCCGCCGCGCTGCGCCAGGTCGGTGATCGCGAGATACGCCAGCCCGCGCGCACGGGCGGCGTCCGCCATCGCGCGCAGGCCGTCGTGGCCATCCGATGCATCAGTATGCGCATGCAGGTCGCCGCGCAGATGCTTGCGCTCGACGAGCACCGGCAGGTCGCCCGTCCGCGATGCATCGATTTCGCCATGATCCTCGCGCAGCTCGGGCGGCACCCAGTGCAGGCCAATAGCGCCGTAAACCGACGCCTCGGTCGCGCCGGCGATCCGTTCGTCGCCGCGAAACACGCCGTATTCGTTGATCTTCAGGCCGCCGGCCTGTGCGATGCGGCGCAACGCGATGTTGTGCGATTTCGACCCGGTGAAGTACACGAGCGCCGCGCCGAACGCATCCGCTTCGACGACGCGCAGGTCGACCTGCAGGCCGCTGCGCAGCACGACGCTCGAGCGCGTCGCACCGTTCGCCAGCACGCGCTCGACTTCGCCGTAGCCGACGAACGCGTCGGCCACCGCCACCGGGTCGCGCGCGGTCACGAGCACGTCGAGATCGCCGACGGTCTCGCGGCGGCGCCGGAAGCTGCCGGCCGGCACCACGTCGCCGACGCCCGCCACCGCGCGCAATCGGTCGAGCAGCGGCATCAACGCTTGCTCGGCAAACGGCAGCAGGAATCGCTGCGGCGCATGATGCAGGCGTTCGTCGATCGCTTCGAGCAGATGCGCTTCGGTTTTCGCGCCGAAGCCCGGCAGTTCGCGAACGCGTCCGCTCTTCGCCGCCGCCTTCAGCTGTTCGAGCGTTTCGACATGCAGCCCGTCGTGCAGCGCCTTCACGCGTTTCGCGCCGAGCCCCTGCACGTCGAGCAATTCGACGATCGCCGGTGGCAGCGCGCGGCGCAGCGTCTGCTGCAACTCGCAGGTGCCGGTCGCCGCGATTTCGCGCAGCTTCGACGCGAGGTCGACGCCTATCGACGGGATCCGGCCGAGGTCGTCGCCATTCGCAACCATCGTGGGAATGTCGCGGCCGTAGTCGGCGATCGTGCGCGCGGCATTGCGGTAAGCGCGCACCCGAAACGGGTTGGCGCCCTGTATTTCGAGCATGTCGGCGATCTCGGCAAACACCGCCGCACATTCGGCATTGTGGATCGACATGATCGGCGCGGCTCCATTCCACGTGGATGGCGCTGCCTGGATGCGGCAGCGCCTGCCAGCCCGGCGCGTTGACGACGCACGCCGGGCGCCATGCCCCATCCTACGCCGCCCGCCCGCTCCGCGCAGGCGCCGGGCGCCGCCGTTGCGCGCGGCGCC
>NZ_JAAGPL010000268.1:0-238 GCF_017104785.1 Burkholderia sp. Ac-20353
GAAAAAAAAAAAAAAACAAAGCAACACGAAAGTTAGACTATAAGATAAAACATAACAATCTTCAATAGACTAGTGTCAAAAACGCTGAATAAAATGCTATAAAACGCAGTGCAATCAAATAGAGCAAGGACAGAGTGTATGTAAAACCATGAAGAGTACTAATAGAATGTGAAGTCAAGTTACATTTCGATACGAATGACTATCTGGTAGATAGTCGTGTGTTACAGTCGAGTGTCGA
>NZ_JAAGPL010000269.1:0-9650 GCF_017104785.1 Burkholderia sp. Ac-20353
CCCCGTGACGTAACCCAGTCCCGCACCTCTTTCCCTCCACGACGCCCTTCCGATCTCGCGACCTGCTCGCGGCCGCGCCGATCGACGAGCCCGAGCGGCCCGCGCTCGGCGCGCCGTCGGAGGCCGACGATATCCTCGCCGACTACCACACGACGGGCCTTACGCTGAACCGCCATCCCGTCGCGCTGCTGCGGCCCGTGCTGCGCGCGCGGCGGCTGTCGTCCGCGGCAGAACTGCACGACCGTCCCGATGGCCGGCTCGCACGCGCCTGCGGGCTCGTGACGGCCCGGCAGATGCCGGGCACCGCGAAGGGCACGATGTTCATGACGCTCGAGGACGAAACGGGCTGCGTGAACCTCATCGTCCGGCCCGAGCTGCTCGCGCGGCAGCGCCGCGAGACGCTCGATTCGCGGCTGCTCGCGGCGTCGGGCGTGTGGCAGGTCGTGAGCGACGTGCGGCACCTCGTCGCGCAGCATTTCGAGGACCTGACGCCGCTGCTTGGCGGCCTGCGCACGTCGAGCCGCGAGTTCCACTGACGCGCGCGATCGGGTGCGTGCGCCGCAAGCTCGTCATGAGCGTGAACAGGCGCTAACGCGGTTCACCCGGCTCATGCGCGTGCAGCGTGTCCCGGCTCGCGACACCGCCGCGATGCCCGGACACGGCGGCAAGCCGCCAGACCAGCAGCCCCGGAACGTAAAACAACAGATCGCGCACACGTCGCGACGCCGCCAGCGCGAGACAGGTCGGCGGATCGAAACCGATCAGGCCGCCAATCAGCACGAAGCCGCCTTCCTGCACACCGAGGCCGCCCGGCATCAGGAACGCGGCGCTGCTGACGAACTGGATCAGCGCCTCGATCACGAGCGCCTGCACGAACGTCGGATGCGCGCCGAGAAAGTGGAGCGCGATCCAGATCTCGAGTGCGTATCCCGCAAACTGCAGCGTTTGCCAGATCGCGAGATAGGACATGACCACATCCGTCTTGCGCCACAGCAGCCGGATCGTCAGGTCGGTACGCGCCGATTCGCCGACGAGCGCATAGACCTTGCCGCTCGTCACGTGGTTGATCGCGCGCATCGTGCGCTCGAAAGGCCGAACGTGCTGAACCAGTGCGAACAGCAGCAGCAACGGCGCGAGCGCGGCCACGCCGAGCGCGAGCTGCGCGGCCGCGTGAGCGATGCCGGACGGCACGTTCCAGAGCACGTAGCCGAGCGCGGCGAGTGCAAACACCAGCTGGCTGATCAGCGTGAGCTGCATGTCGACGACGAGGCTCGCCGCCGCCGTCGCCGGCCGCACGCCCATGCGCCGGAGCAGCCCGAACGACGCGATCTCGCCGCCGATCCGTGCGACCGGCAGCAAGCCGTTGATCGATTCGCGGATCCACACGAGCCTCAGCATGGCCGCGAAGGCGGGCCGGCGCGCACCGCGTATCAGCAGCCGCCAGTCCCACGCGTTCGCCAGCATCGGCAGGATGTGAGCCAGCGCCGCGAGCGCCAGCCCGGCGCCAGCGGTCAGCAGTCGATGCAGGATGTCGAGCGGATGCGAGCGCCAGATCAACCATCCCGCGATCGCCAGCCCGACGAGTGCCGCTGCCCGCCCGGAATGCCGGGCCCACGTGTCGCGGCGCACGCGCGCCGCTTCGGCGCCCGCGCTGCGCCGGAAGGTCCGGCGGATCACGGCTCGCCTGCCTTCGACAGCAGCCCGTGCCGGTCGACGCGAAAGCGCGTCCCGCGCCAGATCACGTGCGACGAGAAGAAGCTCGCGACGAACACCGCGAACTGAATGAGATCGGACAGCGGCAGCATGGCCGGGTCGGCGAACGGCTGCGCGATCGCCCGGTCGGTTTGCCACTTGAGCGCGAAGCGCGCGAGCAGCGCGATACCGGCGAGCGCCCACGCGTGCGGCGCGCCGCCGGACGCGAGCGCCGCGAGCAGCGCGAACGGCAGCGGATGCATCAGCGCGGAGCCGAGATGCCCAAGCCGGTCAGCCGCGCGGATCGTTCGGCTCCAGCGCAGCTCATGAAGGAACAGTTCGCGGAACGTCGTCTCGACGCACGCGTGTCCAACGAGCGTCGGTGGAATCGCGACGCTCGCGCCGATGCCGCGAACGGCTTCGCCGAGCGCATGATCCTCGGCCAGATGATGCGCGAACTGCGCGAGACCGCCGATCTCGTCGAGCGTCGCACGCGTAATCGCGATGGTCTGCCCGAAGCAGGGGCGCGCGAGCCCGGCCGCGAGGCCCGTGACGACGCCGGGCAGGAACAGGTAATTCGTCGATGCCGCGGCCGCGCGCGGCCAGAACCCCGGTGCGCACATGCCGCGGTACACGCAGGTGACGAGGCCGACGCCCGGCTGCTGCAGCGCGCCGACGATCTGGCGCAACGTGTCGGGGCCGATCCGCACGTCGCTGTCCGCGAAGCACAGCACGTCGTGCTCCGCCTGTTCGAGCATGTTGACGAGGTTGCCGATCTTGCGGTTCGGACCATACAGGCGCGCGTCCGCGACGATCGTCACATGGGCATCGGGGTAGCGCACCCGCAGCGCGTCGACCGCGGTCAACGCGACGTCCTTCGCGTCGTGCACGCCGAACAGATACTGGACCGGACCAGGATAGTCGTGTTCGAAGAAGCTCGCGAGATGCTCCTCGAGATGCCATTCGTCGCCGTGCAGCGGCTTCACGATCGTGATGGCGGGAAAGCGCTCGGGCACGATCGCGTCGCGCGCGAAAAAGCGGCTGACGAGGCATGCCGCGATCAACGTGTAGACGATGCCGAACAGCGCGGCGAACGCAAACAGGTCGGCAAGGGGCGCGAGCAGCATGCCGACGCCGAACGTCATTCCCGTGAACGCGGCCGCCGCGATCGCGACTGCCGCCGCCACCAGCGCCGCACCACCCGTGCGAACGCTGCCGCCTTGCATTCTGGCTTGCGATCCGTTCATCGTGCGTCGTCCGTCGGCGGGAACGTTTTCGTCGTCCCGCCCGGCAGACCGGGGCCGGAGGTGCCGCGGAGTTTGGCGGCGCTGCGCGCGGCGCACGGCTTGAGGTCGGTGAAGGCGTCGTCGTCGGACATGAACTCGATCGTCGTGGGAAACGTGACGAGGAGCGATTCTCGTCCGACATGCGTGTCGACCGTGTGTCACGAACCGGCGCAGTCGAAGCGGAACCGGTCGAGCTGTCGGCCCGTCAGCTGTTTCGCCGACGTACGCGAACCATACCAATCGGCCGAATTGGTTCTATTTAGGTCTCATTTCCACGCTTCTCAACCCTACGGCAACGGTCCATTTGCATACCGATCCGGGTAAATCCCTACCTCTTAGTGCTTTGTAAACAAAGGATTTGACGCAACTAAAACGCTTGCTGGGCAAGGCTTCCGGCGATTTTTACGACGCTAATACCAGTTCGTTGACTGGTACTATTGTGGTTATATAATTCGTTCACTCTCGACGGCCCGCGTCCGTCACCCGATCATCAAGAGAACGTCATGCTGACTGGCAACATCCTCACCCCTGACGGCTGGATCCACGGCTCGCTCGATTGCGAGAACGGTCGCATCACCGCGCTCGACGGCACGAGCGCCGATCCCGCGAAGAACGATGCGCCGTACATCCTGCCCGGCTTCATCGACCTGCACGTGCACGGCGGCGGCGGCGCCGACGTGATGGAAGGCGGCGACGCGATCGAGACAATCGCCCGCACGCACGCGCAGTACGGCACGACGAGCCTGCTCGCGACGACGATGACGGCGCCGCGCGACGAGCTGATGAAGGTCGTCGGCAACCTCGGCAGCGTCGCGCGCTCGCGCACGCAGGGTGGCGCACGCGTGCTCGGCGTGCACCTCGAAGGACCGTACATCAACCCCGGCAAGCTCGGCGCGCAGCCGGACGCGGCCGTGTCGGCCGTGCTCGACGAAGTGCTGAAGTACCTGTCGATCGCGCCGATCCGTGTCGTCACGCTGGCGCCGGAAATCGCCGGCCATATCGAGATCATCGGCGAGATGGCCGCGCGCGGCGTGCGCGTGCAGCTTGGCCACTCGCTCGCGACCTACGACGACGCGGTGGCCGCGCTCAAGCACGGCGCGTGCGGCTTCACGCACCTGTTCAACGCGATGTCGCCGCTGCATCACCGCAACCCGGGCCTCGTCGGCGCGGCGCTCGCGCATGCCGAATACGCGGAAATCATCCCCGACCTGCTGCACGTGCATCCGGGCGCGATCCGCGCGGCGCTGCGCGCGATCCCGCGCCTGTACGTCGTGACCGACAGCACGTCGGCGACCGGCATGCCCGACGGCGAATACCGGCTCGGCAGCCAGCACGTGACGAAGTGCCTCGGCGGCGTGCGGCTCGCCGACGGCACGCTCGCGGGCAGCACGCTGACGATGGACCAGGCGCTGCGCAATCTCGTGTCGCTCGGCCTGCCGATTGCCGACGTGTCGAACCGGATGTCGCGCTACGCAGCCGATTACCTCGGCATTGCCGATCGCGGCCGCATCGCGCGCGGCGCATGGGCCGACCTCGTCGTGTTCGATCGCGACCTGAACCTCACCGCGACCTATGTCGAAGGAGAATCGATTGTCGAATATGCTTAACGAAGCGCGCGAGTCCGCGCAGGTCGTCGCCGCGCAGCTCGCCGACACCGCGCGCGTCGAAGCGCTCGCCGGCCAGTTGATCGAGCATCCGCCGGCCGTCGCGCTGACGGTCGCGCGCGGCAGTTCGGATCACGCGGCCAGTTATTTCGCAAGCCTGACGATGAGCCGCCTCGGCGTGCCGGTCGCGTCGCTGCCGATGTCGGTCGCGACGCTGCAGCAGGCGCCGCTGAAGGTGCAGGACCAGCTCGCAATCGCGTTCTCGCAGTCGGGCCAGAGCCCCGATCTCGTCAATACGATGGCCGCGCTGCGCGAAGCGGGCGCGCGCACCGTCGCCGCCGTGAACGTGCTGCCGTCGCCGCTCGCCGACGCATGCGAGCACCAGCTGCCGCTGCTGGCCGGCCCCGAACTGTCGGTCGCGGCCACCAAGAGCTACATCGCGATGCTGTCGCTGTCCGCGCAGATCGTTGCGTTCTGGCAGCGCGACGCGGCGCTCGTGACCGCGCTGCGCGGGCTGCCCGACGTGCTCGCGCAGGCGGGCGCGCTCGACTGGTCGCCGGCCGTCGCGGCGCTCGCCGACGTCGAACGGATGATCGTGATCGGCCGCGGCCTTGGCCTCGCGATCGCGCAGGAAGCCGCACTGAAGCTGAAGGAGACGTCCGGCATCCAGGCCGAGGCATTCTCGAGCGCCGAAGTCCGTCACGGCCCGATGGAGCTGATCGACCGCGACTACCCGCTGCTCGTGTTCGCGCCGCCGGGCCCCGAGCAGGCGGGCCTGCTGCAGCTCGCGGACGACATGCGCGCGCGCGGGGCCGCGGTGCTGCTTGCCGCACCGGCCGGCACGCCCGGCATCTCGGGTGTATCCGGCACCGTGCTGCCGCTCGCGCAGTCTGCCCATTCGGCGCTCGACCCGATCGCCGCCATTCTTTCGTTCTACGTGATGGCGGCGCATCTCGCCGTCGCGCGCGGCCGCAATCCCGACACGCCGCGCCACCTGAACAAAGTCACCGAAACGCATTGATGAGCCGAGAACGCCGATGAGACGCGCCGAGGAGTCCCAGTTGAAGAGCCCCACCCACGAGCAGATCGTTCTGCTGGCCCCGCTGACGGGGCCGATCGTACCGCTGGCCGACGTGCCCGATCCGGTGTTCTCCGGCGGGATGTTCGGCGACGGCATCGGCATCGACCCGCTCGCCGGCAAGCTCGTCGCGCCGTGCGCGGGCATCGTGTCGCACCTCGCGCGCACGGGCCACGCGGTGACGATCACGACGCCGCAGGGCGCGGAAGTGCTGCTGCACATCGGCATCGACACGGTCGAGCTGAACGGCCAGGGCTTCACCGCGCGGGTCGAGGCCGGCGCGCGCGTCGACGCGGGCGACCTGCTGATCGAGTTCGACCAGGATGCGGTTGCGCGCAGCGCGCATTCGCTCGTGTCGGTGATCGCGATCGCGAATTCCGATGCGTTCGAGGTGATCGATCGCGCGCAAGGCTCCGCGACGGCGGGCGAGACGCCGCTCCTCACGCTGCGCGGCAAGGGCGAAGCGGCCGTGCAGGCGGCCGAGGCCGGCGCCGCGGCGATGAACGAGGTGCGCCGCGCGATTCGGCTGACGCAGCCGGGCGGCCTGCACGCGCGGCCGGCCGCGCGGGCGCGCGAGGCGGCGCGCGGTCTCGACGCGCACGTCGACGTGCACTACGACGGCCGCAAGGCGCCGATCGAGAGCGTGGTCGGGTTGCTCGGCCTGGGCGCCGGCGAACAGGCGACGATCGAGCTGGTCGGACGCGGCGCGCAGGCGCAGCAGGCGGTCGATGCGGTCGCAAACGAACTGCTGCGCGAAGCGCATGGCGAAGTCGACGAAAAGCCGGCGCGCACGCTGTCGCCTGCACCGCAGGCGGTCGTGCGCAACGCCGGCGCACCAGTGGAACCAAACACGCTCGCGGGCGTGTGCGCGGCGCCCGGCATTGCGGTCGGCACGCTGGTGCGCGTCGACGATGCGGAGATCATGCCGCCCGAGCAGGCGAGCGGCACGCCCGCGTCGGAAAGCCGTCAGCTCGACCAGGCGCTGAAAGCCGTCGACGCGGAACTCGACATCACCGTGCGCAACGCGTCGGCGCGCGGCGCGATCGGTGAAGCAGGGATCTTCGCGGTGCATCGCGTGCTGCTCGAGGATCCGACGCTGATCGACGCGGCACGCGACCTGATCAGCCTCGGCAAGAGCGCGGGCTACGCGTGGCGCGCGACGATCCGCACGCAGATCGACACGCTGTCGAAACTCGACGATGCGTTGCTCGCCGAGCGCGCGGCGGACCTGCACGATATCGAGAAGCGCGTGCTGCGCGCGCTCGGCCATGTGAACCGTGCCGCGCGCACGCTGCCCGACGAGGCCGTGCTGGCCGCCGAGGAATTCACGCCGTCCGATCTCGCGTCGCTCGATCGCGAACGCGTGATGGCGCTCGTGATGGCACGCGGCGGCGCGACGTCGCACGCGGCGATCATCGCGCGCCAGCTCGGCATTCCGGCGCTCGTCGCGGTCGGCGATGCGCTGTACGCGATTCCGGACGGCACGCAGGTCGTCGTCGATGCGAGCGCGGGCCGTCTCGAACATGCACCTACCGCGCTCGACGTCGAGCGCGCGCGGCACGAGCGCCAGCGTCTTGCCGGCGTACGCGAAGCGAACCGCCAGACCGCGGGCGAAGCCGCGGCGACGGCCGACGGCCGCGCGATCGAGGTCGCCGCGAACATCGCGACGCTCGACGACGCGAACACCGCGGTCGACAACGGCGCGGACGCGGTCGGCCTGCTGCGCACCGAGCTGATGTTCATCCATCGCCAGGCCGCGCCGACGACGGCCGAGCACCGCGACAGCTACCAGTCGATCGTCGACGCGCTGCAGGGCCGCACCGCGATCATCCGCACGCTCGACGTCGGCGCGGACAAGGAAGTCGACTACCTGACGCTGCCGCCCGAGCCGAACCCCGCGCTCGGCCTGCGCGGCATCCGTCTCGCGCAGGTGCGCCCCGATTTGCTCGACGATCAATTGCAGGGCCTGCTCGCGGTGAAGCCGTTCGGCGCGGTGCGGATCCTGCTGCCGATGGTCACTGACGCGGGCGAACTGGTGCGGTTGCGCAAGCGCATCGACGAATTCGCGCACGCAATGGGCCGCACCGAGCCGATCGAGGTCGGCGTGATGATCGAGGTGCCGTCGGCGGCGCTGCTTGCCGACCAGCTCGCGCAGCACGCGGACTTCCTGTCGATCGGCACCAACGACCTGACCCAGTACACGCTCGCGATGGACCGCTGCCAGGCCGATCTGGCCGCGCAGGCGGACGGCCTGCATCCGGCCGTGCTGCGCCTGATCGACATCGCGGTGCGCGGCGCGGACAAGCACGGCAAGTGGGTCGGCGTGTGCGGCGCGCTCGGCGGCGATCCGCTCGCGGTGCCGATCCTCGTCGGCCTCGGCGTGACCGAACTGTCGGTCGATCCGGTATCGGTGCCGGGCATCAAGGCGCGCGTGCGCCGACTCGATTACCAGCTGTGCCGCCAGCGCGCGCAGGATCTGCTCGCACTCGATTCGGCGCAGGCGGTAAGGGCAGCAAGCCGCGAGATCTGGCCGCTCGACTGAGCGTCGGCGGCGGACTCGCAACGCGTTTCAACGGTTTCAATATCAAAGGAGGGGCGGTGCATGCATGGAAGCGCCATGCGTGCACCCACCCTTGATCAATGGGACAAGGATAGGAGGACTGAATGGACGGGAATCCGTTTCTGAAGATACAGAGCCTGGGTCGCGCGCTGATGCTGCCCATTGCGGTGCTGCCGGTCGCCGGCATCCTGCTGCGTCTCGGCCAGCCGGACGTGTTCAACATCAAGATGATCGCCGACGCGGGCGGTGCGATCTTCGACAACCTGCCGCTGCTGTTCGCGATCGGCGTGGCGGTCGGCTTCGCGAAGGACAACAACGGCGTCGCGGCGCTCGCGGGTGCGATCGGCTACCTGATCGAAACCGCGATCATGAAGGACATCGATCCGAAGCTGAACATGGGCGTGCTGTCCGGGATCATCGCGGGCGTGGTCGCGGGGCTGCTGTACAACCGCTACAAGGACATCAAGCTGCCCGACTACCTCGCGTTCTTCGGCGGCAAGCGCTTCGTGCCGATCGCCACCGGCCTCGCGTGCGTGCTGCTCGGCATCGTGTTCGGCTACGTGTGGCAGCCGGTCCAGCACGCGATCGATGCGGCCGGCCAGTGGCTGACGACCGCGGGTGCGATCGGTGCGTTCGTGTTCGGCTTCCTGAACCGGCTGCTGCTCGTCACGGGCCTGCACCATATCCTCAACTCGCTCGCGTGGTTCGTGTTCGGCAACTTCACGCCGCCGGCCGGCGGCGAGCTCGTGCACGGCGACCTGCACCGCTTCTTCGCGGGCGACCAGACCGCCGGCACCTTCATGGCCGGCTTCTTCCCGATCATGATGTTCGGCCTGCCGGCCGCGTGTCTCGCGATGCTGCACGAGGCGCCGAAGGAGCGCCGCGCGGTGGTCGGCGGCCTGCTGCTGTCGATGGCGCTCACGTCGTTCCTGACCGGCGTGACCGAGCCGATCGAATTCAGCTTCATGTTCCTCGCGCCGGTGCTGTACGTGATCCACGCGCTGCTGACGGGGCTGTCGCTCGCGATCTGCCAGCTGCTCGACGTGAAGCTCGGCTTCACGTTCTCGGCGGGCGCGATCGACTACGTGCTGAACTACGGGCTGTCGACGAAGGGCTGGATCGCGATTCCGCTCGGCATCGCATACAGCGTTGCTTACTACGGGCTGTTCCGCTTCTTCATCCGCAAGTTCAACATGGCGACGCCGGGCCGCGAGCCTGCAACGGCCGACGCGGCGACCGAGTCGCTCGGCGCGGGTGTCGACGTTTCACCGGCCGCGGCTGCTGTCGCCGCCACCGCCACCACCGCAGCCACCGCAGCCACCGCAGCCACCGCGCCGCGCGCGCAGCGCTACATCGCCGCGCTCGGCGGCGCCGCGAACCTGACGGTAGTCGACGCATGCACGACGCGCCTGCGTCTGAGCGTCGTCGAT
>NZ_JAAGPL010000270.1:0-9774 GCF_017104785.1 Burkholderia sp. Ac-20353
TCGATTGCGCGCGCCGTGCGTGCGGCGCGCGATGCGGAATTCGCCGCGTGCGCGTCAGGCCGGACCGCACAGGCCAGCGCGACGCCCGCGATCAGCAGCAGCATGCCGATCGCAAGCGCCGTGGTGCGGCTCGGCTGCGCGACCCGGCCGCCGACGGCTGCCGTGCGGCGCTTGCGCATCGCGAACGTCGTCATGTGGCGAGATCCCGGTCGAATACGGCGGCCGCCGGCGACGCGTCAACGACGGCCGGCCCATACGCGGGCACGCACATCGGCGCGCCGGTCTGCGGATGCGCAAGCTTCAGCATCTCGACGCCGAACGCCACGCGCAGCCGCTCGGGATCGAGCATCGCGTCGGGCGTGCCCTGCGCGACGACGCGGCCCGCGCGCATCAGCACGATTTCGTCGCTATATGCGGCGGCCTGGTTCAGGTCGTGCAGCACCCACACGATCGTCAGCCCGCGCGCACGGTTCAGCTGGCGCAGCGCGTCGAGGATGTCGAGCTGGTGATGGATGTCGAGATAGGTGGTCGGCTCGTCGAGCAGCACGATCGGCGCCTGCTGCGCGAGCGCCATCGCGATCCACGCGCGCTGCCGCTCGCCGCCGGACAGCGCACCGACGTCGCGGTCCGCGTCGCCGGCGAGCCCGCTCGTCGCGAGCGCCTCGTCGATCGCGACATGATCTGCGCGCGACAGCCCGCGCAGGAAGCCGCCGTATGCATAGCGCCCGTACGCGACGAGCTCGCGCACCGTGAGGCCGGATGGAATCTGGTTGAACTGCGCGAGCATCGTCAGCTCGCGCGCGAGCGCGCGGCGCCTGAACGATGCGAGCGGACGGCCGTTGATGTCGACATGGCCGGCGAGCGCTGGCTGCAGGCCCGCGAGCGTGCGCAGCAGCGTGCTCTTGCCGCAGCCGTTCGGGCCGCACAGCGCGGTCACGCGGCCGGCCGCGATCGACAGGTCGAGGCTGTCGAGCACGATGTGGTCGCGATAGCCGACCGTCAACCCGCGCGCGGCGAGTGCGGCGGAAGGCGTCGTGGCTTGCGTCATGGTCGGAAAGCGGGAAGCAGGAAGCGGTTGAAGGAAGCGGAGCGGATCGTCCGCCCCGGTCGAATGGACGAATAGCCAGCCGGCGCGCTCGTTTTACCCGCGCCGCGCACGACCGCCGCAGAACACGGGGCATGCGACACCGCGATGACACGCGTCGAGGCATTCGGCGCAATGGCGCTCGGCGTCGCGCACCATGAAATGCACGAGCGTCTGCGACACGTTCAGCGCGCGCGCCGTGCTCTGCAGCGTTTCCTCGCGCAGCCGCACCATCTCGAACGCCGCGCGGCTGCGCGCCGGCAGGTCGTCGAGCGCGGCCCACACGCGCCGCAGCGCGTCGCGCGTCATCAGCGCCGCCTCGGGCGTCGGCGACGGCGACGGCACGTCGAAACCGTCGCCCTCGTCCGCGCGATAAAGGCTCTCGAGGTTCTGGCGGCGACATGCGTCAATCGACGCGTTGCGCACGATCCGCGTCACGTACGCAACGGGCTGGCGCACCGCATCCTGGTTCGGGAAATCGACAAGCTTCACGAACACGTCGTGCACGACATCCTCGGCCCGGCTCGCACAGCCGACGAAGCCGCGCGCGACGTTGACGAGCATCGCGCGATGGGCGATCAGCACGTCGAGCAGCGCGCCCTGCGCGCTCGGCCCGACCGTGCGGCGCGCCCGCGGCGCGGGCCTGGACGGCCGAGCGGATGGACTCCCGCGGAACGGGTTCGCCGCTGCCGTGACCGGTCGTTCGAGCAGTTCCGCCATTGCCATCGATTCGCTCCGTCAAATTTCGAGATAGCAAAATTTAACGTAAACGCAAATCATTCTCAATGCGATTAGCAAATGCCCCCGCGGATTGGTCGGATTTCCGACTACGCTGCAACGACACGGTTGCGGCCTTGATGCTTCGCGCGGTACAGGCGTTCGTCCGCCTTGCGCAGGATCGCGTCGATCGTCTCTCCGTCGCGGCCGAACTCGGAGACGCCAACGCTCACGGTGATCTCGATCGGCTCGCCAACGCCTGCTTCAAACGGCGCGCCAGCGATCGCCGCGCGGATGCGCTCACCAATCGACCGGGCGGTATCCAGCGCGGCTTGCGGCAGCAGCACCATGAATTCCTCCCCGCCCACTCGCGCGACGCCGTCATACGGCCGGATCGCATCGAGGCATTTGGCGACGAAACGCTGCAACACCTGGTCACCCGCCTGATGCCCGTAACTGTCGTTGATCACCTTGAAATGGTCGAGATCGAGCGCAAGCAACGAGAACGGCGCGCCATTGCGTTTCGCGCGGGTAATTTCCGCCTCCACGCTTTCGATGAATTGCCGCCGGTTGGCCGCGCCCGTGAGCGGGTCCGTTGCGGCCATATGTTCGAGCTTCTCGTTGGTCCGCTGCAGTTCCTGCAGGGCTCTCTCCGTCCTGCCCATCGCTTCTCTCAGCCGCGCAAACAGCTCTTCCTGGCTATAGATCTTCGAAAACGAACGCGTCGTGTGAAAAGCCTGCACCACACCGAAACTGAGCAGGAAGAAGCCGGCAGCAAAAATCGCATGTGCCAGCCACCACATATGATTCCACGGCCGCCCAAGGATGAAGGCGAGCGACGAAAGCGCGAATGACATCACCGAAATTCCGTAGATCGTCATCAGCGGCGAGCGGATGCGACGCACGACCAGCGCGAGGACGTTCACGGTGGAGAACACCAGTGCGCCTCCCTCCATCGAAAGGCGCACCCACAGGTCGCCGGCCACCGGCGAGTACGCGAGCGCGGCGACCGCCAGGTCGATCAGCCCGAACAGCGCGATCCATGTGATCCACGCGCGCCGATCGGTGCGGGTTGTTTCGCTGTCGGCCCTGCGGCTATAGGCAAGCTGCCCGACAAAAATCAGGATCGACATGGTCAGCCGTGACGCCGGCCCGTACAGCAGGAACAGCCAGATATTGTGATGCGCCATACCGGTGAACACACCGTGCAACGCGTAGATCAGAGAAAAGCCCAGAAAGCCGAGCGTAAGCCAGCGTAGCAACGGCTCGCCCGACACGCGATAGCAACGCCAGCAGACATAGGTGACGAACACGCCTTCGAGCGTCGCGGCTGAGATCGCCAGCTCGTGAAAGGCGTGATTCTCGAATTTCAGCGACGGATCCTGGAAGAAGTACAGGTAGGCAATCAGATACGCGGGCACCAGCGCAAAGCCAGCCAGCAGGAGCCTGGCGTACGCCCTGGTGACCAGTTGGGTCGCACCTGTTGGCTCATTGGCAGCAACCTGGACGCTCATGCTTTGCCTCCGGTTTCGTCAGGTGAATCCAGTATAGGTCCCGGCACGCATTCGGCCTGACCTTCATTGCATTCAGTACAGGAATATCCGCACCGTCGCCGATGCTTCGAATCGCCCGATCTTCGGCCGTCCGAACGACTTCAGCACCGCGTCGAGCATCACGCTCTGGCTCGCGACGCTGGCCGGAAGCTGCGCGAGCGTGAATTGCTCGCCGAACCGGATCGTCCTGCCCTGGCTGTCCTCGATGCCGATGCCGAAGTTGCTGTCCTGGGCGGGGACCAGCAAGCCGTTTTCCACGCTGCCCTTCTGCGGCTCGAAGTAGCCGTCGACCCGAACCGGAACGCTGCATTTCTTGTTCAGCGTCAGCGAAAATCGCTTGCGCGGCACGGCCGGCAGGAACCCGTTGCCCGATGCCTGCACCTGCCCGAAATTGACGATGCCCAACTCGGGCGACACCGTCACGTCGACGAGGCAAGGTGTCGGCTTGAGTTTCTGCAGGCCGCTCAATTTGTACCGGAAGCTGGGGTTGATGTAGTTCAGCCCGCCTTTGCCATCAAACTGAAACACCGCGTAGATGTCGGACGGCGGCTGCACCCACGAACCGCGCTTGCGCACCACGACCTGATACGTGATGCTGAGCGGAAATTTCTTGCAATTCGGAAACCACTCACAGGCCTCGACGTAAGTCTTGGTCTGCACGCCGTCGCCCGGCTGGCTGCTGCGGCCGAAGTAATCCTCGCCGTTATAGCGGATACCGATCTCCAGCCCCCACGCCGCCGGGTTCTGCTTCTCGGGGTTCGCGTAAAAATAGATCCACTCCCCGAACTCCGCCATCTTGCCGCCGAGATCCTTGTAGCAATAGCCGGTCGTCGTGCGCGGCGGCGACACCCAGATCACGTATCCGTCCGGCGCGTCGGTCGGATACGATGCAACGTTGCCGATCGATTCCGTCAGCACCGTGCCGCCGCCGTTCGCGACACAGCGCACCGCCCACGCCGGCTGCGCAAGCACGACGAACAGCGCGAGCACGCACCACCTGAGCCAGCCGGGCATCCGCAGCGCCACCCCGCTTCGCATGCCCCCGCTCATTGCTTCACGCTCTTGCACACACCCGCATCACACGCATACTCGACCGCCACCTGGCCGCCGTAATCGTCGATGTGCGTGACGAACAGCGTCGCGGGCGCCGCGCCCTTGAACGGCACGTCCGCCGTGCTCATCGGCGCGACCATCACAGGATCGAACGGCACCGGCGTCTTCTGCGCGCCCGACGTCACTTCGACGACCGTCACATGGAACGGCGTCGGATTGTCGAACACGAGCTTGTGCGCGGCGCTGTCGACGCGCGCCGTCATCGGCAGCGTCGGGTCCTGGTCGCGCGCCGGCTGCACGCCCTTCGGCCGGTAGAACAGCTTCATCTGCGTATGCAGCGCGATCTGCAGCGAGTTCGGTATGTCGGTCTTCGGCGGCACCTCGCGGATGTTCAGGTAGAACACCGATTCGCGGTCGGCCGGCAGCGCGCCGCCCGGCAGCTTCGCGATCCGCAGCACGTTGCGCTCGTTCGCCTCGACGCGCTGCAGCGGCGGCACGACCATCAGCGGCGACGTGATGCGCTTGCCGTCCGCGTCCTCGATCCACGACTGCACGAGATACGGAAAGGTTGCGCTCTTGTTCGTGATCGTCACGATCGCGGCCTGTTCGCCTTCGTTGAAGATCACGCGCGTGCGGTCCGGCACGATCGACGCGTGCGCTGCATCGGCCAAAAACACACCGGCCGAAAGCGCACCGGCCAGCAACGCGCCGGCGGTCGCGAGCGCGCACGACGCGCGCCGCAGGAACAGAGAGGAAAGAAGGTTCATCGCAGGATCCATTGAGTCATCGTTCGGTCCGGTTCGTCGCCGCATGCGACTCGCCGGACGGCTGGCACGTCACCGGGATCGGCGTGCCTTCGAGTTGGAGCTGGTCGGGCAGCACGTCGAGCGTGCACAGCGTGCGTTCGCCCGCGCGCACGACCAGCGACGATTTCGGTTGCACCTGGGTCAGGTACGCGGCGCCGTCCTCGCCGACGATGCCGAGTTCCTTGCCGTTCGCTGCGTCCTGCACCGACGCGCCGAACGGCAGCACGTTGCCGGCCGCGTCCGCCAGCGTCACGAACAGGTTGCGGCCGCGCGCGGCGGAAAACCTGACGAAGCCGATCGCGCCGTCGGTCAGCACCATGCGCTGGATCGGGTTCGTCACCTGCACGTCGAGCGGCAGCTTCTCGACGCTCACCGTCGCGTCGTACACGTTGTACGGCGAGATGCTGTCGAGCACCGTATAGCCGCGCCCGTTCGTGCGGGCGAACGAACCGGACAGCGGCACGTCGGGCACGCCGTCGGTCGACACGACCAGGCGCGTGTCGCCCGCGTTGCCGTTCGCGTGCGCGGTCACGCCGTGTTGCGTCGCGACGAACGAGCCGTCGACTTCGAGCGACGCGGCCGCGTATGCATTCGCGACCGTCGACGCCTGCGCGGTGAGCTGGTACGACGACGTGCGCTGGCGCAAGCTCGCGTTCGCGGCCGCGCGGCCGTCGGTCGAGCCGCCGTAGACCTGGTACGTGCGGCCGTCCGGGTCGTCGTAGATATAGCCGGCGTTCACGCTCGTGCTGCCGCTGCCCGTCGTCACGCTCGACGTGAGCGTCTGGCGGTCGCCGATCGGCAGCGTCGCGGTCACCGAGAACTGGTTGCCGCCGCCGGCCGCGCCCAGCGTGCGAAACGCGGACATGCTGACGTTCACGTGGCGCAGCGCACCGAGCGAGAACGCGCGGGTCAGCGTGAGGCCGATGCGCTGGTCGGACGGCCGCGCCCAGTAGGTCGTCTGGTCGTACGAGAAATAGGTCGACGTGCCGCCGAAACGCTTCGACAGCGTCGCCGAATAGCGCTGCTTGCTGTTCGCGAGGCCGAACGCGGTCGGGTCGCCCGAGAACTGCGAGAAGTTCGTGTACTCGCGCTCGGAGAAGCGGTAGCCGAAGAAGCGCACGTCCGCATCGAGCGACTCGAAGCGCTTCGAATAGTTGATCCGGTACGAGTTGCCGTTGCGCGTCGCGCCGTTCCACCACAGCCGCGCACGCGCATGCGTGATGTCGGCCGACAGTGCGCCGAACGTGCCGAAATCCCGGCCGACGCCGAGCGCGACCGACGTATAGCCGGACGCGGCGATGAAGCCGCCGTACACGGTGACGTCGAGCGGCAGGCCGTAGGCGGCCTCGCCGAAACCGAAGAACGGCGTGATGCCGGCACCGCCGAACAGGCGCGGCTTGCCGACCGCGGCCTTGTAGCGCAGTTGCCCCTGGCGTGCGAGGAACGGCACGGACGCGGTCGTCACCTGGAAGCGCTGCACCGTGCCGTCCTCTTCCTCGACCGCGACGTCGAGCGTGCCCTGCACGCTCGTGTTGATGTTCTGCAATGCGAAGGCGCCCGGCGACACGCGCGTCACGTACAGCACGCGGCCCTGCTGCGACACGGTAACGGTCGCGTTGGTGCGCGCGACGCCCGAGACCAGCGGCGCGTAGCCGCGCAGCGACGGCGGCAGCATGCGGTCGTCGCTGCGGATCGTCGCGCCCGTCAGCGCGAACGTGTCGAAGATGTCCGAGCTCAGGTAGTCGTCGCCGAACGACACCGTCGACTGGATCGACGGCAGCGCGCGAAACGCATAGAGCCGGCTAAAGCGGAACCTGCGGTCCTGGTAGGCCGCGTTGCCCGAATTGGCCTGCACCTGATAGTCGCCACGAAAGCGCCATGCGCCCAGGTTCGCGCCGATCGTCCCGTACGCCTGCACGGCATTCGTTTGTCCGCCGGACGAGCCGAAATTGCGGTTGGTGTTCGCGATCACGCGGTAATCGAGCATCGCGCCCGGAATCCCGTCGCTCCAGCGCTCCGGCGGCAGGTAGTACTCGTCGGTGTATTCGAGCGCGGCCTGCGGAATCGTGATCTTGAGCCGTCCATCGCCCTTCAGGTAGCGCACGGTCACGCCTTCGATCGCGGACAGGTCGACGCAGCGTCCGCCGTCGAACCGCGGCAGGTCCTTCACGAGCGACGGCTTCAGGCCGAACTGCGCAACGAGTTCCGGCCGCAGGCAGGGACGCCCGCCACCCGACGCGTCGCCGGCGACGAACGCGATCGTCTGCAGCCCGTAGAACAGATCGTTGACCTGCACGTCGAGCATGTATTCGCCCGGCAGCGTGAAATCGGCCTGCGAAAACTGCGACAGGTCGACGTTGCTCGTGCCGTCGATGCTGAGGAACGACGAATTGAATTCCGTCGCATGGCTCTGGCTGCCGACGACCAGCAGGCAAACGCAAAGGAAGGAATGTCTGATTCGCAAAACGGCGCTACCGAGGTCTCGAAAGGAAAAATGGCGGGAGAAAAAAAGAAGGACGAAGGGTGCACGCACCCTTCGTCCTGCACGGGGGGGCTTACTGGTAGCGGACCGTGAAGTTCGCGACGCCGTCGGCGGTACCCGGCGTCACGCCGGTTGCCGTCGCTTCATACATCGCCGCGAAGCGCGCGACGTTCGTGCCCTTCTGCAGCAGGGTCGGCGCCTTCTGCTCGGCACCGTTGTCGAGGTATTCGCCCGATGCGCCCTGCAGGCGGATGCCGACGTTGGTCGCCGAGCCGATCGTCGCGAGCAGCTTCGGCTGCGCCGCATTCGACGTGCCCGTGAACGTGAAATACGCGTTTTGCGCGACGCTCGTGTCGCAGTCGGTCAGCTTGATGTCGAAGCTGGTCGGCGTGGACTTGTCGCCAGCCTGCTTGAACACGTTGGTCGGAACCTTGCCCAGGTTCACGGTCTGGTTGACCGAGCCCGAGTCGATGCCGCATGCGCCAGCGACGATCTCGCCCGTGAAGTTCACCGTGCCGGTGCCTGCCGCGAAGGCCGAGGTGGACAGCGCCGCGAGTGCGATGGCGGACAGGAGGGGTTTTTTCATGGTCGTTTCCGTATGAGTGGCTGAAGAAATGAATGACGTGGCGGACACAAACGGTGGCGTGTGGTGCGCTCCGTCCGTCACGAGGCGTGCATTATTGAGATAAAAACGAAAGTTGTTTGTAAAGCATTGTTAAATCCGATCTCACAATTGCGCATTCACCCGATCATTCGCCACTCTTTCCCAACCGTTTTCAATCAGGCCATTTTGATCTGCAGTCCTGGCTTCAATGACGAAACCATATGAAGATTAACAATATTTTTCATACGAACCTGAAACCTCCCGCCACATCCTTTTCTGCATTGGCTTCCACGGCTTCGAGTACACCCCGGAAAAATGCCGGACGGCTTCTTCGTCAACTGTATGCGCGCAACATGCCACCGCTGAATTTTCAATTATTAGGAAATTAACTTTTTAGTGTCGTGCCCCATTTTCATTCTCGCAATCGTTTGCGCGACAGATTGGAACGTTAAAACCGCGTCATTTTGACGCCACTCTCCTGGCACGAATGTAATGTGTTAGCAAGGTCGCCATTCATATGAATGTTGCGTAATGACGCGCAGATCGACACACGCGACGACACGCGAATCGCCACGCGTGCACGGCTGCAGACGGGAGTGGAAAAGAAGGAATCAGCGGGGTTGCTGCGCCGCGCCGGGTGCACCGGGCGACGCGAACAGGCGGGCCGTACCGTGTCGATGCGCGGCGATGCGTGACCCGACGCGCCGCCGCGCGTTCGCGACGACGGCGGTCAGATCAGCGGATAGGACGAACGCGGCGCGACGCCGTCACACATCGGCGCCGGCCGCCTCCGCAGCCTGCGACCAGCCGCCGCCGAGCGCACGGTACAGTGCGATCGCATTGTCGAGCCGGAGTTGCTTCAGGCCGATCAGTTCCTGCCCGGATTCGTACGTGCTGCGCTGTGCGTCGAGCAGTTCGAGATAGGTCGCGACGCCGCTGCCGTAGCGGCGTTCGGCGAGCTTCAGCCGCGCGCCGTCCGCTTCGACCACAGCCTGCTGCGCGGCAAGCTGTGCGTCGATCCAGTCGCGCGCGGCAAACGCGTCCGCCACTTCGCGGAATGCGACCTGCACGCTCTTCTCGTATTCGGCGACCGCGATGTGCTTGCGCGCGGTCGCGACGTCGAGATTCGCGCGATTGCGACCGCCCGCGAAAATCGGCAGCGTGATGCTCGGCGCGAACGTCCACACGCTCGTGCCGCTCGCGAACAGGCTCGAGAACGCGTCGCTGACCGAGCCGACGTCGGTCGTCAGCGCGATACGCGGGAAAAACGCCGCACGCGCCGCGCCGATCTGCGCGTTCGCGGCCTTGAGCCGCGCCTCGGCTTGCCGGATGTCCGGCCGCCGCTCGAGCAGCGCGCTCGGCGCACCCGGCGCGACGGGGGCCATCGCGATCGTGTCGAGCGTCAGCCCGTCGCCGGGCGCTTCGCGCGCAAAGTCGCCTGCGAGCAGTTGCAACGCGCGCACGGACTGCGCATG
>NZ_JAAGPL010000271.1:0-9605 GCF_017104785.1 Burkholderia sp. Ac-20353
TGCGCCGCGTATCGGCGGCGGCTCGCCGCGCAGCTATTTCCTCGTGCTCGACGACGGCGGTTCCGAGGAGCGCGGCGTATGCCTGCTGCCGCGCGGCACCGAAGAGGGGCACGAGATCCGGCTCGATGACCGCACGTTCGCGCTGCAGCTTGGGGCACCGGTGCGCTTCCACCTCGTGTCGACGGTCGCCGACACCGCGTACCGGCCCGGCGACCTCGTCACGCTCGGCGACGGCGATTTCGTCCGCCTGCCGCCGATCGCGACGGTCGTCGAACGGCAGGATGCGCGCGGTGTGCGCGAGACACCCGTGAAGCTGACGGCGTCGCTGACCGAAGTCGGCACGCTCGAGCTGCACTGCATCGCGACCGGCGATGCGGCGCAGCGCTGGCGCCTCGAATTCCAGCTGCGCGGCGACGCGGCCACCGAGGGCGACACCGACACGCCGGCGCGCCATCCGCGGCTCGATCAGGCGATCGAGCTGATCGACCGCTCGTTCGGCAGCCGCGCGTCGGACGTCACGCCGAAGGACACGCGCCGGCTGCGCGCGCAGCTCGAGCAGTTGCTCGGCCCGCGCGACGAGTGGGACGTCGCGCTCGCGCGCGAGCTGTTCGACGCGCTGCTTGCGCGCGCACGGCGGCGCCGGCGCTCGGCCGATCACGAACGTGCGTGGCTGAATCTCGCCGGCTATTGCGTGCGCCCGGGGTTCGGGCATCCGCTCGACGGGTGGCGCATCGAGCAGCTGTGGCCGCTGTTCGACGACGGGATCCAGTACGTGAACGACGCGCAGGTGTGGTCCGAGTGGTGGACGCTGTGGCGGCGCGCGGCGGGCGGGCTCGACGACGATGCGCAAGGGCAGGTGCGCGACGCGATCGCGTTTCTCGAACCCGCCGACGGCAAGCGGCGCAAGCTGCCGTTCGATCCCGACAAGGTCGGGCCGGCGGACATGACGCGGTTGTCCGCCTCGCTCGAGCGGCTGCCGGTCGAGCGCAAGATCGAACTCGCGGCGCGGCTGATCGCGCTGCTGCAGAAGCCGGCGGAACGCGCGCTCGGCGCATGGGCGCTCGGGCGCATCGGCGCGCGCCGGCCGTTCTACGGCAGCGCGCATGGCGTCGTGCCGGCCGAAGTTGCAGGCGGCTGGCTCGATGCGCTGTTCGCGCTCGACTGGAAACAGGTCGAGCCGGCCGCGTTCTCGGTCGCGCAGATCGCGCGGATGACGGGCGACCGCTCGCGCGACCTGCCGCCCGACACACGCGACGCGGTGATCCGGCGACTCACGGCGGCCAATGCGCCGGCGACGTGGATCGCAATGGTGCGCGACGTCATCGAGCTCGATGCGGCCGATACGGTGCGTGTGTTCGGCGAATCGCTGCCGGCGGGGTTGAAGCTGCTGGTGGAGTGAGGGGGCGGGGATTCGGCGGGCGGTGATCCGCTGAAGCGCAGGCGCGCCGGCCACGACAGGCACCGGCGCAACCAGGGGGAACCGTCAGCCGTGCCGGCGCGCGAGATGGATGCCAGCCAGCATGCAGCGCACCGAGCCGCCGGCCAGTTCGATCGTCGGCACGTCGAGCGGCAGCAGTTGCGCCGAGCGCTCGATCAGGTCGCGCTGGCGCGGCGTCAGGCAGTCGAACGCGCGCCGCGACAGCGCGAGCACGCGCGAGTCGCGCCCCGACAGTTCGAGCGCATTGCCCGCGAAGTTCGCGATCTGCGACGGCTCGAGCGCGATCACCGTGCGGCCCGTTTCGGTCAGGCGACGCTCGACCTCGGCACGCCGTCCCGGATCGCGGATCAGCTCGAGGCCGATCAGCGCGAACCCGGTCGCGACGCTCATCATCACGTTCGTGTGATAGATCGGCCGGCCGTCGCCGTCGGCCGTGTCGAAGCACATCGGCTCGAAATTGAAGTTCGTGCAGAAGCGTTCGAGCGCGACCGGGTCGGCACGGCGCGAGCGCGCGGTGTACGCGATGCGCGCGACATGGTCGAGCACCATCGCGCCGGTCCCTTCGAGGAACACGTCGTCATATTCGAGTCCCGAATAGTCGATCACGTCCTGTACCCGGTATTCGGCCTTCAGCATCTCGATCACGTCCGCGCGCCGTTCGCGGCGGCGGTTCAGGCTGTACATCGGATACAGCGCGACGTGTCCGCCCGGATGCGTCGAAAACCAGTTGTTCGGAAACACCGAGTCGGGCGTGTCGCGCTCGCCGTGATCGTCGAACACGTGCACGCGCACGCCGGCGTCGGCGAGCGTCTGCGCGGCGGCGCTGACTTCGTCGCGCGCGGCGGCGGACACTGCGCTCGTGTCGCGCTCGCCGCGCTTGCCGCACGCACCGGCGGTGCGTTGGAACGCGTTGTCGGCGGCGGTTTCGGGGTTCGGCAGGAAGTGGTGCGGCCGGATCATCACGACGGCGGCCGGCGCCTGAATCGATACGAGGTTCATCGCAAGCTGGGGCGAAAGGCAAAGGGCGGTGCGGCGCGCACGCCGCACCGGCTCGGGTCAGCGCGCGAACGCGGCGACGGCGTCGGTGACGAAGGCCGCCTGGCCCCGCGCGACCGCGGCGGGGTCGTCGATCAGCGCGAACAGGTTCTTCGGATCGACGGCCGGCGGGATCAGCGCGATCTCGACGCCCGCGTTGTGATGCTGCGCGAGCGTGAACAGGTAGCGCAGCGCGGAGTAATCCTCGAGCGCGAAGCCGACCGAATCGAACACGGTGATCTGCTCGGCGCTGTCGCGGCCCGTCGTCTCGCCCTGCAGCACGCGCCACAGCTCGGTCACCGGGAAGTCGGCCGGCAATTGCTGGATGTCGCCCTCGATGCGCGACTGCGGCTCGAACTCGACGAACACGCGGCCCGCGCGCAGCACGTCCGCATGCAGCTCGGTCTTGCCCGGGCAATCGCCGCCGACCGCGTTCAGGTGCATGCCGGGCTCGATCATGTCGGGCGTGATGATCGTCGCGTACGCCTTGTCGGCGGTCACGGTCGTCACGATGTCCGCGCCGCGCACGGCGTCGGCGGTCGATGCGGCGCGCACGACGCGCAGCGCCGGATACGCGGCGAGGTTCCGCACGAGCTTGTCGGTCGCGTGCGGATCGACGTCGAACACGCGGATTTCGTCGATGCCGAGCAGCGTATGGAACGCGATCGCCTGGAATTCGCTCTGCGCGCCGTTGCCGATCAGTGCCATCGTGCGCGCATCCGGACGTGCGAGCGCGCGCGCGGCGAGCACCGACGTCGCGGCGGTGCGCAGCGCGGTGGTCAGCGTGAGCTCGGCGAGCAGCAGCGGATAGCCGGTGTCGACTTCGGCGAGCGCGCCGAACGCCATCACCGTGTGCATCCCGCGCGCCGCGTTGACGGGGTGGCCGTTCACGTACTTGAACGCGAACAGCGACGCATTCGCGACCGGCATCAGCTCGATCACGCCGTCGCGCGAATGGCAGGCGACGCGCGGCGACTTGTCGAACTCGGCCCAGCGCAGATAGTCGTCGTGCAGCGTGTCGACGAGTTCGCCGAGGAAGCGCGGGACGCCGGTCTGCGCGACCAGGCGGGCGGTGGCGGGAACATCGAGGAAGCGGGTCATGAAGCTGTCTCCTGTATCGAATATCGATGAGCGCTGGCGCTTAGGTGCCGGTGCTGGTGCTGTGCAAAGTGGTGGGCGCGGCACGGTGGGCCACGCGATAGAGACATTATTTCCGCGACGCCGGCCAACAAATAGCCAGCAGAAGTGGCAGATTTGTCGATAAACTGCGCAAAATGGCAGCCGTATAAAGCAATGTGTGCGGTTTCCGCTGGTCAAGCGGCGCGGCACGCGGCACGCTTGCGGCTCGCTCACCACTTACGGGAAAGGCAGGTCCGATGATTACCCTCGACGACGTCGACCGTCAGCTCATTGCACTGTTGCGCGACAACGCGCGGCTGTCGGTCGTCGCGCTCGCGAAGCAGCTGCGCGTCGCGCGCGCGACCGTGCAGAACCGGCTGACGCGGCTCGAAAAGCACGGCGTGATCGTCGGCTACACGGTGCGGCTGAAGCCGGCCGCCGAACGGCACCGGATCCGCGCGCTGATGTCGATCGCGGTGCAGGGCAACCGCGGGGCCGAAGTGGTCAAGGTGCTGCGCGGGCATCCGAACGTCGCGACGATACACAGCACCAACGGGCGTTGGGACTTGGTTGCCGAGCTGCACGCCGATTCGCTCGAGCATTTCGATCGCGTGCTGGGCGCGATCCGGCTGATCGACGGAATCGCGAATACGGAGACGAGCATTCTGTTGTCGACGCATAAGGCGTGATGCGCGGGCCCCATGCCGGCCACGGCCGCATCGCAGATCGCGTCCAGATCGGTCAGCACGACCCGGCCGTCGACCGGCACCGTCACCAATTCGTTGGTCATTGCGCCGTTCACCGAGCCATTCACCGCACTGTTCACCGTGAATGCCCAATATGCGTATAGGCGGTACAAGAATCTCGATGAACGGAAGTCTCATTGAAGTAGTGCGCTTTCTCTCCGGCATTTTTTCGCACAACACTACTCCATTGAGCATGCCCGATCCACGCTTGCCGCTACGGCGGTGCACACCCGTGCCGCACCCGCTCGCGGGCCGATGGCTCTGTACCGCATGCCGTCGAAGCGATAGCTTTTGATCGTAGTCCCCCCAGCACTACCGCCGCCGACTTCTATGTCACGCATCCCATGCGAGTAAATAGCTTTACCCGCGACAGAGTAGCCTCCGGCATCCAAAACCACCTTGCCGAGTTGGCCATTACCGACACGCACGATCCATATGGGACCAAGGGCGGCGCCCCAGCCACACGCATCTCTCGTGGTGAATAGAAAAACCTTGCTCCTATTGTCTAGATCGATGGGGCCGCCTTTTAAGCGGCAGTTCATGTTTTTATAGATGGAAAACGACGGATGCTCAGCGATTGCCCTGGTCAGATGGGGACTTTGCCGGACCAGATCCTTATCCTCTATCGTGCGGTGAACCTCATTCGAAGTCGCCGTCATCGCCCAGGATAGAAGGACAATGAACGTACTCCACCTAACACCAAGGGCCATGATTCACTCCCCTATGTCCTTGCATATGTTGTCTAAGAACAGGTCAAAGTAAGGCATCACATCCTTTTCCGAGATTTCGCGGCCGCGGGAGCTTAGCCCGGGCCTGTCGAGATGAATTGCATGGTATCGCCCGTGCCGCGCAGATGGAACACGTCGTTGGCCTGCAATTTGGCGACCTCGAACGATTCACTACCGGTGGCGAAGGTAAAGTGAAACTTTGACTGATTCGATATCCTGACGGTTATAAGAGTTGCAAACACGAGCCAATGATTGTTCCGTTACGTCGTTGCACCGTACATATATCTTCTTGCCGAACCGTGCACAATGGCTCGGCGTGACTCTGCGATGTGGATGACCATCGCGCGCTAGCACGCCTTGAATTCCCAAAGCGAGAGATTGGCCGCCGAGGCGCCGAATGTCCATGAAACATGTATGAAATTCAGCGGCAATATTTCTCCCGTGAGGCGACAAGGGGCTTGAGCTGATCGACGCGATCAACCGGCAGGGCGTGACGGTGTTCATGGTCGAGCAGAACGCGAGCCTGGCGCTCGAGATCGCGCATTGCGGATACGTGCTGCAGACGGGGCGCGTCGTGCTCGAAGGGCCGGCAGAGGCGTTGCTCGGTGACGAGCGGGTGAGGGATGCGTATCTGGGCGGGGCGGCGGTGGTGGCATAGCGGGGCGCGGGCGGGCGCAGCAGGGTCGGCGCGCTGGTCGCGTGGACGCGCTCGGAGCGGGGGATGGTTGCGGCGCAGGCTTGAGGGTGGGGTGGCCAGGCAGAACTATGCCGAACGGATGACTGCACATGCACCGTTGGGTGCGCTACCTTTCATTACAAACGTAAGGCGGGAGAGCACGATGAAAACTGCAATCATGCCGGCCCTGCGTGTCGACCCGGAACTGCGCGACGCGGCCGAATCCGTATTGAATGAAAACGAGACGCTATCGGCGTTCATGGAATCTGCGCTCCGCGACGGTATCGCGCGTCGACGTTTCCAGCGAGAGTTCATTGCTCGCGGCTTTGCGTCGCGCGACGAAGCACGCCTTACCGGCGAGTATTTCGCCGCCGCCGCCGTGCATGCAGAACTTGAAGGGCTAGCGACCGCCGATCCCGCACCACACCTCGCACCACCACCCGCCCGCCGCAGCACCCCCCGCTAATCCACCTGTCCCGCCGGATGCCCGCTCGCCGCGAACGCCACCTGTGCGGCCTGTAGCGGAATCCGGACCTCGACGGTCGTGCCCTTGCCGGGTGCGGTGTCGATCGTCAGCGCGCCACCCACCAGATAGGCCCGCTCGCGCAGCCCGACCAACCCGAACGAGCCGGGCTTGCGCGGATCGCCCGGATCGAAGCCCGCGCCGTCGTCGCGAATCGCGAGCGCGATGGCGTCGTCCGTGCACACGAGATCGACCACTGCCTGCGACGCGGCCGCATGCCGCGCGACGTTCGCGAGCGATTCCTGCGCAATCCTGAATACGGCCGTCGCATACGGCTCGTCGAGATGATGTTCGGGCGGATCGACGCGCAGCGTGCACGCGATTCCGTGCCGCTGCCGGAAGTCCTGCACGAGCCACTGCATCGCCGCAGCAAAGCCGAGATCGTCGAGCATCAGCGGTCGCAGGTCCGACGCGATGCGTCGCGTCGCGGCCACCGCGCCGCGCGCGAGCCCGTGCATCGCGGCGATCTTGCGCGCGAGCAGCGCATCGTCCTGCGGCACGTGATCGAGCAGCCATTCGAGGTCGTTCTTCAGCGTCGCGAGCGTCTGCGCGAGTTCGTCGTGCAGCTCGCGCGCGATGCGGCGCTGTTCCGCCTCGCGCGCGGTCGCGCTGATCGCCGAGATCTCGCGCAGCTCCTCGCGCGACGCCTTCAGCGCCCGCTCGGCCCGCACGCGCTCCTCGACCTCGCGGCGCAGGTCGCGGTTCGACGCGCTTAGTTGCGCGGTGCGCGCGGCGACGCGCTGCTCGAGGCGTTCGTTCGCATCGTTCAGCTCGGCAGTCTTCTGCAGCACGAGCTGATGTTCGCGCCGCTCGCCTTCGAGTGCGTGCACCGTTCGCGCATGGAGCCGGCCGTTCTCGAACAGCATCGCGAACAGCACGACGCTCGACGCGGCGAGCCCATACGCGCGCCCCGCGTAGAAGCCGAGATCGAAACGCCCGTGGTTCAGCATCGCGGACAGCGCAATGTCGAACAGCCACGCGACCATCACGATCATCACCCATAGGTCGAGCACCGAATGGCGCCGCCGCCGCCGCCACATCAGCGCGAGCCCGATCAGGTTCAATACCCAGACGGTCACGATCGTGGTCGCGATCGGCGCAATCGTCCGGTTGCCGTGCATGATGGGCGGCAGCAGGTGCTCGCCGACGGTTGCAACGAGCGTCAGCGCGACCGTCGCGGCGCAGGCGGCTGCGACGCACGCGAGGATCGGGATCACCGCAGGAAGGGTCGCCTTCGGCCGCGCGTGCGTGTCGTCGCGCAGCAGCGCGTAACCCGCGACGGCGAGCGGAAAGCCGCTGTGCCAGAACATGTACAGCCACGCGGTCGTCTGCTCGCCCGCGCCGAGCAAGCCGGTCGGCGCGAACAGGCCGGGGAAGCTCAGCATGTGCGCGCCGGCCATCAGGCTCGTGAACAGGTAGCCTCCCGCCAGCACCAGCAGCGACCGCTCGCGCAGGATCGCGAACTGGCCGAGCAGGAGGCCGGCCGTCACCATGTCGTTGACCATGATCGCCGCTTCGTAGACGGGGATGAACGCCCACATCTGCGCAAGCTGCACGGTCGCGAACGGCGCGAGCGCGGCGAAGATCACGGCCGACACGATCACGGTGGCCAGCGCCAGCCGGCGCTCCGGCCGCTCGGGCGGCAGCGACGACATGAACATCCGCGAGGGTTCCGCCGGCTCGCTCATGGGTTTCTCCGTCGATAGGCGCGGCTCGCGCGGCTCGCAAGGTGGAGTGCCGCGCTGCGGGTGGCGGTGCCGGGACGGTGCATCGTTGCAGGCATCGTTCATGTCACGTTCATTCGCTGTCCAGACCGATGCCGAGGTCGTGGCGCACCGCGTAGCGGATCAGCGCGGCTTCGTGCGGCAGGTCCATCTTCTCGAGAATGCGCGTCTTGTAGGTGCTGACCGTCTTTCCGCTGAGGCCGAGTGCGCCTGCGATCTGCGTGATGGTCTCGCCCGCGACGATGCGGCGCATCACGTCGAATTCGCGCGCGGACAGCCGTTCGTGCGGCAGCGTCTCGGTCGGCGCGTGCAGGGTTTTTGCAAGGCTTTCCGCGGCCGACGGGCTCACGTAGATGCCGCCCGCCGCCACCTTGCCGACCGCCGCGACCAGCTCGGCGGTCGCGCTGTCCTTCGTCAGGTAGCCGGTCGCGCCGGCCTTGAACGCACGCGCCGCGTACTGTTCTTCCGCATGCATCGTCAGCACGAGCGTGCGCAACGCCGGCGCGTGCGTCTTGATCAGCTTGATGAGCTCGATGCCGGTCGGCGCCGGCATCGACAGGTCGAGCAGAAGCACGTCGGCCGCGCCGCGCTCGGCCAGCGCGAGCGTGGCCGAGCCGTCGCTCGCTTCGCCGACGATTTCGAAGCCGCCGGCCGTCTCGAGTATGTGACGCAGTCCGTCGCGCATGACTGCGTGGTCGTCAGCCAGTATCACCTTGATCATGGAGCGTTCCTCTTCCGGGATGGCGCTTCGGCGCGTAACGCGCGGGTGTCGTGTCAGACGGCGATGCCGGACCGCCGGTCGGCGCGATGTCGCCGAAACGGTTCAACATCTGAGCAATATATTCTGCCGAGGCCCAAAACGGTACACGTGCGCGAAATTTTATGCGGCGCAACACGGGGAATCTGTCACGCGGCGAAACAATCGGCGCGAGATGCTGTCGCGGGATGCGCGTGCGTATGCTCGTGCTGCAACGGCTTGCGATCTGCTTTCGGTTTCACCCGGGCGGCCTGCATATCGCCTCGTCGGCCGCGCCAACCCCGCCAACCGCGCCGATCGGCGAGCGGCGATCCTCACGAGACGGCCCGTTTCGGCGCTAAACTGGTCCCACATCGAACCCGCGATCCAAGGAGACCCCTCGATGATCGATCTCGCCGAAATCCTGCCGGCCGCGTTGCCTGCCGCGGTCGCGTGGGCCGAAGCGCAAGCGGCGCGCGGACAAGCGCTGGGCGCACCGCTGACGCCCGGCCAGTCCGACGATGCGCGGGCGGTCGGCGTCGCACAGCCGGAGCGGATCCGGATCGTGACCACCGCGGTGCTGCCGTTTCCCGATACGCCTTCGCTGGCCGCGATCGCGCGCGATACGGGGCTGCTGTCGCCCGGCACGATCGGCCTCACGCTCGGTCATGCGGTATTCGTCGTCGAAGGACATGTCACCCGCCGGCTGCTGACCCATGAGTTCCGCCACGTGCATCAGTACGAGGCCGCGGGCTCGATCGGCGCGTTTCTCGCGCGCTACCTGCACGAGATCGCGACGGTTGGCTACGTCGACGCGCCGCTCGAAGCCGACGCGCGGCAGCACGAGCGCGGCTGACGGCCGCGCTGCGCGCGACGGCAT
>NZ_JAAGPL010000272.1:0-9652 GCF_017104785.1 Burkholderia sp. Ac-20353
TGCCCGGCCCGCTGCGCGTCATGAAGCGCGCGCACCTGCGCGGCCTTGGCTGCCGGCTCGGGCTCGCGCAGCGCAGCGAGCGCCGCGCGGCGCACGCAGATCGACACATCGGGAGAGGAAGAAAACACCATGCTCATAAACGGGGACACCACGGGGGACACCACGGAATGCGCGGCAGGAGCCTGCGCCCGCATCGGTTTACAATACGCGTCTGTGCTTCGGCGGCAAACGCCGGGCGAAACGCGCCATTTTACCGGCGCCCGCCGAACGACACCGCAATGCACGGGATCGAACCAGGTGCTGAAACGCCAGGTTCGGTCGCCCTCAAAGCATGGGACCGAACCACGCGCTGAAGCGCCGGGTTCGGTCGACCAAGGAGACGATGTGACGATCTACAAGCTGGGCGACACCGCCCCGACCATTCACGAAAGCGTATTCGTCGCCGATACGGCGGCCATCATCGGCAAAGTCGTGCTCGAGGAAAATTCGAGCGTATGGTTCGGCGCGACGATCCGCGGCGACAACGAGCCGATTACGGTCGGCGCGGGCAGCAACGTGCAGGAAGGCGCGGTGCTGCACACCGACCCCGGCTACCCGCTGACGATCGCGGAAAACGTGACGATCGGGCATCAGGCGATGCTGCACGGCTGCACGATCGGCGAAGGGTCGCTGATCGGCATTCAGGCGGTGGTCTTGAATGGTGCGGTGATCGGCCGCAACTGTCTGGTCGGTGCCGGCGCGGTGGTGACGGAAGGCAAGACGTTCCCGGACAATTCGCTGATTCTCGGCGCACCGGCGAAAGTGGTGCGCGAGCTGTCGGCCGAAGACGTCGCGCGGCTGCGCGCGAACGCACAGACCTATGTCGAGCGGCGTGCGCATTTCAAGGAGCAACTCGTGCGGATCGGCTGATCCGCGCGATTTTCAAGGAAGAAGAGTGAGCGACCAGTTACAGAAATTCATGTTCAATGCGGCGCCCGTGCGCGGCGAGATCGTTTCGTTGCGCAACACCTGGCAGGAAGTCCTGACCCGCCGCGATTACCCGGCCCCTGTCCGCACGGTGCTCGGCGAGATGATGGCCGCATGCGCGCTGCTGTCCGCGAACCTGAAATTCAACGGCACCCTCGTCATGCAGATCTTCGGTGACGGGCCCGTGAAGATGCTGGTCGTGCAATGCGGCTCGGACCTGTCGATGCGCGCAACCGCGAAGTTCTCGGGCGACGTCGCGCAGACGATCGGCGACGACACGCGCTTCGCGGAGCTCGTCAACGCGAGCGGCCACGGCCGCTGCGTGATCACGCTCGATCCGGCCAACAAGCAGCCGGGCCAGCAGCCGTACCAGGGCATCGTGCCGCTGAACGGCGAACACGGGCCGCTGGAATCGGTGTCGCAGGTGCTCGAGCATTACATGCACCACTCGGAGCAGCTCGACACGCGCCTGTGGCTCGCCGCCGATCGCGATCGCGCGGTCGGCCTGCTGCTGCAGAAGCTGCCCGGCGACGGCGGCATCGTGCCGCGCGCCGCGCAAACCGATGCGGACACGTGGGAACGCGTGTGTACGCTCGGCGGCACGCTGTCCGCGCAGGAGCTGCTCGAAGTGGAGCCGGACGTCGTGTTCCGCCGGCTCTTCTGGCAGGAAAACGTCCAGCACTTCGAACCGGCCGGCACGCGCTTCCAGTGCACGTGCTCGCGCGAGAAGGTCGGCGCGATGCTGAAGATGCTCGGCCAGGAGGAAGTCGACGGCGTGATCGTCGAACGCGGCCACGTCGAAATCCATTGCGAGTTCTGCAACCAGCGTTACGAGTTCGATCCCGTCGACGTTGCGCAACTGTTCACGGCGCCCGAACACGCGAGCGGCGTGGCACCCGCATCGGAACAGCGTCACTGAGCGCCGCGCACGCTCGCGTGCGGACGCATAATGAGGCACGGGCATGGGGCGCACCCTCAGTGCACCCTCAGTGCACCATCGGCGCGCCGAAGGCCGCAACCTTCGGCGCCAACCTCCCCGGTCGCCACTGCCCCGCTGGAGAAGGACATGAACCACCTGTTTCGCACCATCGTCATGACGGGCGCCGCGGCCGGCACGCTCGCCCTCGCCGGCTGCGCGGTGCAGCCATCCTCGACGATCCTGAGCCGCCTGCCCGAGCCGGGCGCGGCCGGCGGCCAGCCGCATGCGCTGACGTCCACCGAGCGCAAGCGCTACGACGAAATCGACCAGCAGGCATTGCGCGAGCAGAACGATGCGATGGCCGCGGAAGCCGCCGCGCGTGCATGGTCGTATTACGCGCCGCCGCCGCCGGTCACCGTATATGGCGGATACTACGGCGGCGGCTGGGGGCCGCGCTGGGGAACCGGCGTCACGTACGGCTATCCGGGCTGGTGGTGGTAACGGCAAGGCTCGGTCGATTGCCGACCGTCAGGAAATAAAAAAGCGCGGTATTTCCCGCGCTTCGTCAATGGGTGTTCGCTTGCCGCAATCAGTGGTGAGCCGCCTTGCCCTTCTCCCCGCCGTGGTGTCGCGACGGCTTCGCGATCGACTGCGGGTTCGGCACGACGCGCACCGGCGAAGCCGACACTTCGCCACGCGTCGACGTGTTCGGCGACATCGTGTTGGCCGGCAAGGCCGGCGCGTTCGGCGACACGAACTGCACGAACACTTCGCCGTCCTTCACCATCCCCATCTCGTAGCGTGCGCGCTCCTCGATCGCAGCGGTACCGCTCTGCAGATCCTGCACTTCACCGGCGATCCGCTCGTTGCGCAGCTTCTCGTCGGCGTTCTTCTGCAGTTGGCCGTCAAGCTGCTGACGCAGTTCGTGCACCCGCAACCAGCCGCCATGCCCCCACCAGAGGGGATACTGAATAAGCGCCAGCAAGGCAATCAGGACGACAGTAACAAGGCGCATGTACGAAACGCAGATATAAGAAGCGCCGCTCCACGCATCACGCAGAGCGGCGTCGTTTTTCGACTAACCGGATGGTAGCGCGTTAGCGCAGGTTATAGAAAGCCGATTTGCCCGGGTAGCTTGCGATGTCGCCGAGATCTTCCTCGATGCGCAGCAGCTGGTTGTACTTCGAGATGCGGTCGCTGCGCGACAGCGAACCCGTCTTGATCTGGCCGGCGTTCAGGCCGACTGCGATGTCCGCAATCGTCGAATCTTCCGTTTCGCCCGAGCGGTGCGAGATCACGGCCGTGTAGCCCGCGCGCTTCGCCATCTCGATCGCCGCGAACGTTTCGGTCAGCGTACCGATCTGGTTGATCTTGATGAGGATCGAGTTTGCGATGCCCTTCTCGATGCCTTCCTTCAGGATGCGCGTGTTGGTGACGAACAGGTCGTCGCCGACGAGCTGCACCTTCTTGCCGAGACGCTCGGTCAGCAGCTTCCAGCCGGCCCAGTCGCCTTCGTGCATGCCGTCTTCGATCGACACGATCGGGAACTTGTCGGCGAGCGTCGCGAGGTAGTCGGTGAACTCGGCCGACGACAGCTGCAGGCCTTCGCCCGCGAGCTGGTACTTGCCGTCGTGGTAGAACTCGGATGCCGCGCAGTCGAGCGCGAGCAGCACGTCTTCGCCCGCACGGTAGCCGGCCTTCTCGATTGCCTGCAGGATCGTCGACAGGCACTCGTCGTTGCTGCCGAAGTTCGGCGCGAAGCCGCCTTCGTCGCCGACTGCCGTGCTCATGCCGCGGTCCGACAGGATCTTCTTCAGCGCGTGGAACACTTCCGCGCCGCAACGCAGGGCTTCACGGAACGTCGGCTGGCTGACCGGGACGATCATGAATTCCTGGATGTCGAGGCTGTTGTTCGCGTGCGCGCCGCCGTTGACGATGTTCATCATCGGCACCGGCAGTTGCATCGCGCCCGAGCCGCCGAAGTAGCGGTACAGCGGCAGGCCAGCCTCTTCAGCCGCGGCCTTCGCGACGGCCATCGACACGGCCAGCATCGCGTTCGCGCCGAGGCGCGACTTGTTGTCGGTGCCGTCCAGCTCGAGCAGCGTCTTGTCGAGGAACGCCTGTTCCGACGCGTCGAGGCCCATGATGGCTTCGGAGATTTCGGTGTTGATGTGCTCGACTGCCTTCAGCACGCCCTTGCCGTTGTAGCGGCCGGCTTCGCCGTCGCGCAGTTCGATCGCTTCACGCGAGCCGGTGGACGCGCCCGACGGCACCGCCGCGCGGCCCATCGTGCCCGATTCGAGCAGCACGTCGCATTCGACGGTGGGGTTGCCGCGCGAATCCAGAATCTCGCGGCCGATGATATCTACGATGGCACTCATGGGTTTCCTCTGAGAATGACGATGGATTCTTCATACTGCGACGGCGCACGCGCAAAAGCCGCTTTCGCTACAGACGCGCGAAGCCGCCGCAGGTTCATACGTTCTTAGTTGAAATCGTTTTCCAGGAACGGGTTGCGCTTCACGGCCTGGTCCAGCGTGACGAGCGTCTCCAGCAACGCGCCCATCCGGTTCAGCGGCACCGCGTTCGGGCCGTCCGATTTCGCTTCGGCCGGCTTCGGGTGCGTCTCCATGAACAGGCCCGCGACGCCCGTGGCAACCGCCGCGCGCGCGAGCACCGGCACGAATTCGCGCTGGCCGCCCGAGCTCGTGCCCTGCCCGCCCGGCAACTGCACCGAGTGGGTCGCGTCGAACACGACGGGGGCGCCCGTCTCGCGCATGATCGCGAGCGAACGCATGTCCGACACGAGGTTGTTGTAGCCGAACGAGACGCCGCGCTCGCACGCCATGAAGCGGTCTTCCGACAGCCCCGCTTCGCGGGCCGCTTCACGCGCCTTGTCGATCACGTTCTTCATGTCGTGCGGCGCGAGGAACTGGCCCTTCTTGATGTTGACGGGCTTGCCCGAGCGCGCGCACGCGTGGATGAAGTCGGTCTGGCGGCACAGGAACGCGGGCGTCTGCAGCACGTCGACGACCGACGCGACGGGCTCGATCTCGTCGATCGAGTGCACGTCGGTCAGCACCGGCAGGCCGAGCTGGCGCTTCACTTCCGACAGGATGCGCAGCCCCTCGTCCATTCCGAGGCCGCGGAACGACTTGCCCGAGCTGCGGTTCGCCTTGTCATAGGACGACTTGTAGATGAACGGGACGTTCAGCTTCTCGCAGATTTCCTTCAGGCGGCCGGCCGTGTCGATCGTCATCTGTTCGGATTCGACGACACAGGTGCCCGCAATCAGGAAGAACGGCTTGTCGAGACCGACCTCGAAATCGCACAACTTCATGCTTTCACTCCGGCGCGCGCCTGCTGGTTGGCCAGCGCGGCTTCGACGAACGACTTGAACAGCGGATGGCCATCACGCGGCGTGGACGTGAATTCCGGGTGGAACTGCACGCCAACGAACCACGGGTGCATCGAGCGCGGCAACTCCATCATTTCCGGCAGGTCCTCGCTCGGGGTACGCGCGCTGATGATAAGGCCGCCGCTTTCGAGCTGGGGCACGAAGCGGTTATTGACTTCATAACGGTGGCGGTGACGTTCGTTCACGTCCTTGCCGTAGATCTCTTCGGCGAGCGTGCCGGGCTTGATCGGGCAGCGCTGCGAGCCGAGGCGCATCGTGCCGCCGAGATCGGACTCCTCGGTGCGCTTCTCGACCTTGCCTTCGCGGTCGTACCACTCGGTGATCAGCGCGACGACGCGTTCCGGCGTCTCCTGGTCGAATTCGGTACTGTTCGCCTGCTTCAGGCCGACGACATCGCGCGCGAACTCGATCACCGCGAGCTGCATGCCGAGGCAGATGCCGAGGTACGGCACCTTCGCTTCGCGTGCATAGCGGATCGCCGCGATCTTGCCTTCCGTGCCGCGACGGCCGAAACCGCCCGGAACGAGCACCGCATCCAGGTGCTTCAGGCTGTCGACGCCGTTCGCCTCGACCTCTTCCGAATCGATGTACTCGATGTTGACCTTCGTCGACGTGTGGATCGACGCATGGCGCAGCGCTTCGATCAGCGACTTGTACGACTCGGTCAGGTCGACGTACTTGCCGACCATGCCGATCGTCACTTCGTGCTTCGGGTGCTCCAGCTTCTCGACGAGCTCGGACCACATCGAGAGGTCGGCGTCCTTCGGCGACAGCTTCAGCTCTTCGCAGATGATCCGGTCGAGGCCCTGGTCGTGCAGCATCTGCGGAATCTTGTAGATGCTGTCGGCGTCCCACACCGAGATCACGGCGTCTTCGGGCACGTTCGAGAACATCGAGATCTTCTTCGATTCGTCGTCCGGAATGCGGCGATCCGCGCGGCACAGCAGCACGTGCGGCAGGATGCCGATCTCGCGCAGCTTCTGCACGCTGTGCTGGGTCGGCTTCGTCTTCAGCTCGCCGGCCGTCGCGACGTACGGCACGAGCGTCAGGTGCACGAAGCACGCGCTGTTGCGGCCGAGGCGCAGGCTCATCTGACGCACGGCCTCGAGGAACGGCAGCGACTCGATGTCGCCGACCGTGCCGCCGATCTCGACGATCGCGACGTCCGGCTCGCCGCAGGTGGCCGACGCGGCCCCGCGCTCGATAAACGCCTGGATTTCGTTCGTGATGTGCGGAATCACCTGCACGGTCTTGCCGAGATAGTCGCCGCGGCGTTCCTTGCGGATCACCGATTCGTAGATCTGGCCGGTCGTGAAGTTGTTGGCCTTGCGCATCTTCGTGCTGATGAAGCGCTCATAGTGGCCGAGGTCGAGGTCGGTCTCCGCGCCGTCTTCCGTCACGAACACTTCGCCGTGCTGGAACGGGCTCATCGTGCCAGGGTCGACGTTGATGTAGGGATCAAGCTTGAGGAGGGTGACTTTCAGACCGCGCGATTCGAGGATCGCGGCGAGGGAAGCGGCGGCAATACCCTTGCCAAGGGAAGAAACTACGCCGCCGGTGACGAAAACATATTTGGTCATCGCTGGATGCTCGCGGGAAAAACGGATTATACCGTAAAGCCCGCGCTTCTCTCAGCATTAGACGCGATGATCGTGCCCTTTCCACCGGCCGTCCACTCACCGCGTCGGACAGACGGCGATTCCGCGCTTCAGGCGCTCTTCGCGAGCGGCGCGACGCTCTCCTCCGCGCGCAGCGCATTCAGCATCCGCTGCACCGCGCGGGCCGTCTCGAGCGGCCGCTCCATCGGGAACAGGTGGCTGCCCTCGAGCCACTCGATGCGCCCGCGCGTCGCCCGTCGCGTCGCATCGAGGCCGACCTGGCGCACTTCGCGCGAACGCGTGCCGGCCAGGAAGCCGAGCGGCACCGGCGCACCGTGCGCGAGCCGCGGGCCGAGCGTGTGCGGAAGCGTCCGGTAGATCAGGTATTCGACCTGCCGGTCGAACGCGAGCGAGCGCGCGCCGTCGGACGCCGCCTGCGGTATCCCGTAGTCGATGTAGTCGGCCAGCATCCGTTCGTCCCAGCGCGCGAACGCCGGTTTTTCGTGGAAGTGGCGCCACACATCGTCGCGGCTCGCCCAATGCGTGCGGCGGTTGCGCGTCGCCGCGGCCGGCGACAGCCGCTCGTCGAGCCCCGCCCACTGGCTCGCGCGCAATGCGCCGCTGCGCCAGCCGGCGATGATCGGCGAATCCAGCATCACGACGCCGCGCACCCACTGCGGCTTCTTCAGCGCGGCCATCAGCGACAGGTAGCCGCCGAGCGAATGGCCGACGAGCCACACTGGCCGCTCGTAGCGGCTGCCGATGTCGTCGAGCAGTTGCTCGACGAGATGCGGCCAGTCACGCGTGACGGGATAGCGGCGGTCGTGGCCGATCCGTTCGATGTAGCGCAGCTCGTAGTCGTCGGCGAGCTCGGCGAAGATCGTCCGGTACGTCGATGCCGGAAAGCCGTTCGCATGCGAAAAATGGAGGATGTCCTTCAAATGCACGTGTCTCCTGTGTCGATCGGATGTCGACCGGGCCTGGCGCGTGGTTGCCCACGTCGTTGCCTGCATTGTTGCCCGCGTTGTTGCCGTCTTGTTGTCTTCTCCGGCCCCGCCCTGTACCCCGGCCGCCACGCATCGCGCCGACCACGGCCGGCGCGTCGTCACTTGCTCCGGTCCACGCAAAGCGATCGCCCGTGCAATTCGTCAGCGGTCCATCCAGTAGCGGCGCCGCGCATCGCGATGACGTTCGAACGCGAACCCGCCGTCCGCCGGTGCGACGTCGAACCGCACGGCGCCGTCATGATCGGTGCGCGGCAGCGGAATGCCGCGCGCCGCATAGCGCGCGAGGACGGTCCGGTGCGGATGCCCGAATCGATTGCGATAGCCTACAGGAAAAGCCGCGACGCGCGGCCCCACCGAATCGAGGAAAGGCTCGATCGACGACGTGCGGCTGCCGTGATGCGGGACGATCAGGATCTGCGCGGCGAGCGCGGCGCGATCCGTAGCGACGAGCTCGCGCTCGACGCGCGCGTCGATGTCCCCCGTCAGCAGCGCCGACGTGCCGCCCGCGTCGACGCGCAGTACGCACGACTGCCCGTTCGTCGCGCCGGCGCCGGGCCCGCCGCGCGGCCACAGCATCGTGAAGGTCACTGCGTCCCAGGTCCAGCGCTGCCCGGCCGCGCACGGCACGCGGTCGGCCACGCCGGCGACCTGCGCGTCGCGCCACAGCCGGCTCTCGGCCGGTATTCCGGCCAGCAGTTGACGCACGTCGACGGCCGCATAGACCGCACCGGCCCCGCCCGCATGATCGGCGTCCGCATGGCTGAGCGCGAGCGTGTCGAGCGTCCGGATGCCGCGGGCGCGCAGGAACGGCGCGACGATCCGTTCGCCCGCATGGGTCGATTCCGGGCCCGGCCCGGCGTCGAACAGCAACGTCCGCCGCGCGGTTTCGATCAGCACCGCAGCCCCCTGCCCGACGTCGAGCACGGTCAGCCGGAAGCCGCCTTCCGGCGGCCGATCGGGCGCCGGCGCGACGAGCGGCAGCCAGGTGAGCGGCGCCGCCCAGCGCAACGGCCAGCCGCGCGGCAGCAGCGCCCAAACCACACCAATGCACGCGAGCACCAGCACCGGCCAACCCGGCATCGGCAGCCAGAACACGCTGCGCGGCCAGACTGCGAGCCACGCGAGCGCCGACATCATCGGCTCGAGCAACGCATGCGCGAGCCGGAACGCGTGAACGTCGAGCGGCGCGGGCAGCGCGATGCCGGCCAGCACGACCGGCGTGACGACGGTGCTGACCCACGGAATCGCGAACGCGTTGGCGAACGGCCCCGATACCGAGATCTGCGCAAACCATGCTGCCGTCAGCGGTGCGAGCCCGATCGTGACCGCGTATTGCACCCGCGACGCGTCCGCCAGGCGGCGGGCTACGCGCGAGAGCCACGCGCGCAGCCGCTCACCGATTCCGTCATCCGCCGGGTCGGCGCGTGGTTCGCGCACCGCGCGCCAGCCCGCAACGGCCAGCAGGATCACGGCAACCGCGCCGAACGACAGCCAGAAACCGGCCGACAGCACGGCCCACGGATCGGCCAGCAGCACGCCGCCGAGCGCCACGCACAGCACCGACGACGCCGGCACGCTGCGCCCCGCCAGATACGCGACGCCGCCCGCCGCGATCATCCACCATGCGCGCTGCGCCGGTACATTGAAGCCGGCAAGCGCCGCGTAGCCCAGCGCCCCGGCCAATGCCGCCACCGCAGCGACCCACGGCGCCGGCACGACGAGCACGGTCGCCCGATGCCGCCAG
>NZ_JAAGPL010000273.1:0-9490 GCF_017104785.1 Burkholderia sp. Ac-20353
GACGCTCGCCACGGCATCGGACAAGCCCGGCGCGTCCAGGTCGGCCGGACCGACGACGGTCGTGCCGAAGCAGGCCGTATCGAAGCCTGCCGCAGCCGCGCCGACCGCGCCGAAGCACGGCACGCCGAAGCCCGCTGTGCCGAAGCCAGCGGCGCCCAAGCCGGCCGCCGCACCGAACGTCGCGCTCGCGGGCACCTTCGCGCTGACGTCGGAACGCGTGCGCGAGCGGATGGTCGAACGACTGCGCGCGAACGGCGTGACCGACGCGCGCGTGCTGGAGGCGATGGCCGCGGTGCCGCGCCACATGTTCGTGGACCCGGGGCTCGCGACGCAGGCCTACGAGGATTCCGCGCTGCCGATCGGCCACCAGCAGACGATTTCGAAGCCGTCGGTCGTCGCGCGGATGATCGAGCTCGCGATGGCCGGCCGTACCCTCGAGCGCGTACTGGAAATCGGCACCGGCTGCGGCTACCAGGCCGCGGTGCTGAGCCATGTGGCGCGCGACGTGTATTCGATTGAACGCATCAAGCCGCTCTACGAGCGCGCAAAGCTGAACCTGCGGCCGCTGCGCGTGCCGAACATCCGTCTGCATTACGGCGACGGACGCGTGGGCCTGCCGTCCGCGGCGCCGTTCGACGCGATCGTGATTGCCGCGGCGGGGCTCGACGTGCCACAGGCGCTGCTCGAACAGCTGACGATCGGCGGGCGCCTCGTCGCGCCGGTCGGCGCGCAGAGCGGGCAGCATCAGGTGCTCACGCTCGTCGAGCGCGTCGCGCACGCGCAGTGGCGGGAGTCCCGGCTTGATCGCGTTTTCTTTGTCCCTTTAAAATCCGGAGTAATTTGAAACCGATGAGTATGTTGCGCGCGATGCAAAACAACCGTTCCAAGGAATCGCTCACGCTCGCCCAGCGCGCGATCTGTGTGGCTGCGTTCACCACGCTACTGGCCGCCTGTGCAACGCGGCTCGACAACGCGCCCGTCGTCGACCGCTCCGGTTCGCTCGGCACGACGCCCGCCGCACAGCCGGCGGTGCCGCTCGGCCCGCCGCCTCCGGGTTATTACCGTGTGAAGCCGGGCGATACGCTGTACCGGATCGCACTGGAGAACGGGCAGAACTATCGCGACATCGCCGCGTGGAACAACCTGGCGAATCCGAATCAGATCGAGGTCGACCAGCTGCTGCGCGTCGCGCCGCCGCCGGGTGGTGCGGCAGTCGCGGGCGCGCCGATGATCGGCGGCGCCGTCGCGACCGCGCCGCTCAGCAGCGGCCCGGCGACGCCGGGCAGCGCGTCGGCTGCGACCAACCCGTCGCAGGCTGCCGCATCGAACGACACGACGGTGGCGTCGAACGGTCCCGTCACGTTCGCGTGGCCGGCGCGCGGCCCCGTGCTGAACAATTTCGACGACGCGAAGAACAAGGGTGTCAATATCGGCGGCAGCGTCGGCGAGACCGTGAAAGCGGCCGCTGACGGCCGCGTCGTCTACGCGGGCAATGGCCTGCGCGGCTACGGCAACCTCATTATCATCAAACACGATGCAACTTACCTCACGGCATATGCACACAATCGCGCTTTGATGGTAAAAGAGGGGGACGCGGTGACGAAGGGGCAGAAGATCGCCGAGATGGGTAATAGCGATGCCGACCGCGTGATGCTGCATTTCGAGGTTCGCCGTCAGGGTAAACCTGTCGATCCGCTGAAGTATTTGCCGGCTCAATAACCGAGACGACCATGCCGAAATCGAAGCGCCACGATCCGCAAGCCGAGTCTGAGAAAGTCAGTCGCGCCACGCAAGCATCGGTGGAGCGTGCTGGCGCTTCGAAGGACGACGAAGAAGACGCCGCGGACAACGAACGCGAGTTCGAGACGCGCGACGCCGATTCGGAAGCCGGCGACGAAGAGCGCGAAGGCACCGCGGACGCGGCGCCCGATCTCGACGATTTCCGCGCACTGCTGCAGGCGGAACTGACCGCCGACACGATCCAGCACTACCTGAACCGCATCAGCGTCAAGCCGCTGCTGACCGTCGAGGAAGAGCAGCGCTATTCCCGCCTCGCGAAGGCCGGCGAATTCGAGGCGCGGCAGGTGATGATCGAGCGCAACCTGCGGCTCGTCGTCAGCATTGCGAAGGGCTACCTGAATCGCGGCGTGCCGCTGCTCGACCTGATCGAGGAAGGCAATCTCGGCCTGATGCACGCGATCGAGAAGTTCGACCCGACGCGCGGTTTCCGCTTCTCGACCTACGCGACCTGGTGGATCCGGCAGAGCATCGAGCGGGCGATCATGAACCAGGCCCGCACCGTGCGCCTGCCGGTGCATGTGATCCGCGAACTCAACCAGGTGCTGCGCGCGAAGCGCCACCTCGAAAAGAACTCGATGTCGACGGGCGAGGCGGCCGAGCGCCGCGAAGCCAGCATCGACGACATCGCCTATCTCACCGGCAAGACCGCCGAGGAAGTGACCGACATCCTCGCGCTGAATGAACACACCGCGTCGCTCGACGCGCCGCTCGATCTCGATCCCGCGAGCAGCCTGCTCGATCTGCTGCCCGACGACCAGAGCCAGTCGCCGGACGCCGAAGTGCAGCACCGTGAGCTCGAGACGCTCACGCGCGCGTGGCTGTCGCGCTTGTCCGACAAGCACCGTCACGTGATCGAGCGCCGCTTCGGGCTGAACCATATCGAGCCCGCGACGCTCGAGGAGCTCGCCGACGAGATGGGATTGACGCGCGAGCGCGTGCGGCAGATCCAGCAGGAAGCGCTGGTGCGCCTCAAGCGGTTCTTCGCCTCCAATGGCGTTCGCAAGGACGCCGTCCTGTAACTGATGACTCCGATTCTGGTTTTTGACATCGAGACGATTCCCGATGTCGACGGCATTCGCCGTCTCGAGGATCTGCCTGCGACGCTCGACGATGCGGCGGTGGCCGAGCATGCGTTCGCTGCGCGCCGCGAGAAGACGGGCAGCGATTTCCTGCCGCACCATCTGCAGCGCGTCGCGGCGATTTCGTGCGTGTTCCGCGACAACAACGGCTTTCGCGTGCGCTCGCTCGGCACGCCGCAGGACAACGAAGCGACGCTGATCCAGTCGTTCTACCGCGTGATCGAGAAATACACGCCGCAGCTCGTTTCGTGGAACGGCGGCGGCTTCGACCTGCCGGTGCTCCATTACCGCGCGCTCGTGCACGGGATTCCGGCGATCCGCTACTGGGATCTCGGCGAGGACGATCGCGACTTCAAGTGGAACAACTATATCTCGCGCTATCACTCGCGGCACACCGACCTGATGGACGTGCTCGCGATGTACCAGGCGCGCGCGAACGCGCCGCTCGACGCGCTCGCGAAGCTGTGCGGGTTTCCCGGCAAGCTCGGAATGGACGGCGGCCAGGTCTGGACGGCGTTCCGGGACGGGCGCATCGACGAGATCCGCAATTACTGCGAGACCGACGTCGTCAACACGTATCTGCTCTATTGCCGCTTCCTGCTGATGCGCGGCGGCCTGACGCCGAGCGAGTACGCGGACGAAATCCTGCTCGTCAAGAACGCGCTCGCGCAGGAGCCCGCGCCGCACTGGGTCGAGTATCTGGCCGCATTCGCCGCTTGATTCCCGTCAATGCCTGTCAATTAAAGCCCGTCAATCCAGTTCGAGCACGATCGGCTGGTGATCGGACGCGCGCGTGTCGCCGTCGATCTCGCATCGCGTGACGCGCGGCAACAGCGTGTCGGTGACGAACACGAAATCGCATGCGAGCGGCCCTTCGGACCACTGCACGGTGTCGTACACGCCGGCCGTCGGTGGCGGCGCGAACCCCGGATGGCGCGCAACCCACGCATCGACGAAGCGCGGTGCGTCGTCGAGCGGTGCAATGAAGCGCCGATATGCGTCGCTGTCGTATGCGCTGTTGAAGTCGCCGCAGACGATCGCATCGCGCGGCTGCGCGGTCGTGCTGAACGGGCCGTTTTCGTTCTCGGCCCGCGCGGGGCGATCGGCATGCGCGCACGCTTCGCGATGCCGGTCGTGCAGCGCATCGACCTGTGCGCGCCGCTGTCGCGCGGAATAATATTCGAGGTGGGTGGTTGTCACGCGCAGCGGGCCTGACGCGGTCGTCACCTCGACTTCGAGCGCGACGCGCGGCATCGACGGGGCGGCTTCGTCGGCCGGCCACGGCAGCAGCCGGCGCATCACGCGTCCGGCCGGCAGGCGCGTGGCGATCGCATTGCCGAACTGGCGGCGCGGTGCGCCGGGCGTGGCAGGCGGCAGGTCGGCGCCAATCGCGTCGATGATCGTGTAGCCGGGCAGCAGCGCGGCGAGCTCCGCGAACTGGTCGTGGCCAGGGTGGCCGGCCAGCGCGCCGAACCCGCGCGTGACTTCCTGCAGGCACAGCACGTCGAAATCGCCGAGCTGGCGCGCGGCGGCAATCGTGCGGGGGAGATCGACGACGCCGTCTGCGTCCCGACCCCATTGGATGTTCCAGTCGATCAGTCGCATGGTCGATCTCCGCTGGATATTTGGCCCGATGCAAAGCGGGCGAGAGGCGATCCTTCGTCTACAATCTCGCCTTCTTCAACGTTTGTCAGGAAAAGCTGGTGTCCGAAGCTGCCCCCACTTCTGCGCGCAAGTTGAAAAGCGTGCCCGCCGCGCCCGATAGCGCCCCGGTTCTCGAGATCGAATCGCTCGACATGGACGCGCGCGGTGTCGGCCGCGTGACGACCGAGGATGGCGAGCCGGGCAAGGTCATCTTCGTCGAGGGCGCGCTGCCCGGCGAGCGCGTGACCTATTCGAGCTACCGCCGCAAGCCGAGCTACGAGCAGGCGACGGTTGTCGATATTCTGCGCCCGAGCGTGATGCGTACGCAGCCGAAATGCAAGTTCTTCGGCACCTGCGGCGGTTGCTCGATGCAGCATCTCGACATGCGCGCGCAGGTGGCGATCAAGCAGCGCGTGCTCGAGGACAACCTGTGGCACCTGTCGAAGCTGCGCGCGGAGACGATGTTCGCGCCGATCCACGGCCCGTCGTGGGGCTACCGCTACCGCGCGCGCCTCACCGTGCGCAACGTCGTGAAGAAGGGCGGCGTGCTGGTCGGTTTCCACGAGAAGAAGAGCAGCTACGTCGCCGACATGACGAGCTGCGAGGTGCTGCCGCCGCACGTATCGGCGATGCTGGTGCCGCTGCGCCGGATGGTCGAGGGGCTGTCGATCCGCGACCGCATGCCGCAGATCGAGCTCGCGGTCGGCTCGCAGGTCACGGCGCTCGTGCTGCGTGTGCTGGAGCCGATCAACGAGGCCGACGAAGCGCTGCTGCGAGCGTTCGCGGACGAGCACAACGTGCAGTTCTGGCTGCAGCCGAAGGGCCCGGACACGGTGACGCCGTTCTATCCGCTCGACGTGCCGCTCGACTACACGCTGCCCGAGTTCGGCATCCGCATGCCGTTCAAGCCGACCGACTTCACGCAGGTGAACCACCAGATCAACCGCGTGCTGGTGGGCCGCGCGCTGCGCCTGCTCGCGCCGTCGCGCGACGACCGCGTGCTCGACCTGTTCTGCGGGATCGGCAACTTCACGCTGCCGCTCGCGCGGCTTGCGCGCGAGGTGATGGGCATCGAGGGCAGCGAGACGCTGACGACGCGCGCGCTCGCGAATGCGCGCGAGAACGGCGTCGACGGCCACACGACGTTCGCGTGCCGGAACCTGTTCGAGGTCACGGCCGACGACCTCCGCGCACTCGGCGCGTTCGACAAGTTCCTGATCGATCCGCCGCGCGAAGGCGCGCTCGCGGTGTCGAAGGCGCTCGCGGACATCGCGCAGAGCGGCGAAGGTCCGCTGCCGCGCCGGATCGTCTACGTGTCGTGCAACCCGTCGACGCTCGCGCGCGACGCGGGCCTGCTCGTGCACGAGGCCGGCTACCGGCTGAAGGGCGCGGGCGTCGTCAACATGTTCCCGCATACGTCGCACGTCGAATCGATCGCGCTGTTCGAGCGCGACTGATCGCGCGGGCGGCGGACGTAAAAAAACCGGCCCGCGGGCCGGTTTTTTGCTGGTGTGCAGCGAACGTCAGTTGCGGTTGCCGCCGAAGATGCCGAGCAGCGCGAGCAGGTTCGTGAACACGTTGTACAGGTCGAGGTAGATCGCGAGCGTCGCGGTGATGTAATTCGTCTCGCCGCCGTTCACGACGCGCTGGACGTCGAACAGCATGTATGCGGAGAAGATCACGATCGCGAGCACCGACACGGTCAGCATCAGCGCGGGCAGTTGCAGGAAGATGTTCGCGACCGATGCCAGCAGGATCACGATCACGCCCATGAACAGCCACTTGCCGAGCCCGGAGAAGTCGCGCTTGCTGACGGTGGCGATCGTCGCCATCGCGGCGAATATCACGCCGGTGCCGCCGAACGCGAGCATGATCAGCGACGGGCCGTTCGAGAAACCGAGGATGAAGCTGAGCAGGCGCGACAGCATCAGGCCCATGAAGAACGTGAAGCCGAGCAGGACGAACACGCCGGCGGCGCTGTTCTTCGTGCGCTCGATCGCGAACATGAAGCCGAACGCGATCGCGAAGAACGCGAGGAGGCTCATCGTCGGGCTGGTGGCGGCGAACAGCGAGAAGCCGGTCGCGACGCCGACCCACGCGCCCAGCACCGTCGGAACCATCGATAGCGCGAGCAGCCAGTAGGTGTTGCGCAGCACGCGATTGCGAACCTCGACGGTGCTGACGGTGCCGCCGCGGCCGAAATTGTACGAGTCGTTCATGGTTTCTCCTAACATTGGACGCATGGGCGTCCGGGGCCGGTCTGGCGCGCGCGGTGTGCGGCGCAGCAAACCGGTGCAGCTATGGCTAAGATACGTTCCGCACCGGGAGGTTTCAATGGCTGCCCGTTGCAAAATGCATACTGTTGGAACCTTACGCACGTGTAAGGGTTCAATCGCAATGATACACGGGATCGTGCTACAATAGCGGATTCATTTGGAAGTGTAACTTCTTAATTTCTTGGAGTTTTTATGGCAATCGAGCGCACCCTGTCGATCATCAAGCCGGATGCGGTGGCAAAGAACGTGATCGGCCAGATCTACAGCCGCTTTGAAGGCGCCGGCCTGAAGATCATCGCATCGCGCATGGCGCACCTGTCGCGTGCCGACGCCGAGAAGTTCTACGCTGTCCACGCAGCGCGTCCGTTCTTCAAGGACCTCGTCGAGTTCATGATCTCGGGCCCGGTGATGATCCAGGTTCTGGAAGGCGAAGGCGCGATCCTGAAGAACCGCGACCTGATGGGTGCAACGGATCCGAAGAAGGCCGAAGCGGGCACGATCCGCGCCGACTTCGCGGACAGCATCGACGCGAACGCGGTGCACGGCTCGGACGCGCCGGAAACGGCAGCGGTCGAAGTCGCGTTCTTCTTCCCGGAAATGAACGTCTACTCGCGTTAAGCACTGACTGAGCATTCAGGCAGGCAGGATTCAGCGCACGCGGCAAGGCAGGGCACCATGACGAGCGAAACTTCCGTCAATCTTCTCGACTTCGACGCCGAGGGCCTTGTCGCGTACTGCGGCAGCCTCGGCGAGAAGCCGTTCCGCGCCAAGCAGTTGCAGCGCTGGATCCACCAATACAACGCCGGCGATTTCGACGGCATGACCGATCTCGCGAAATCCTTGAGAGAAAAGCTCAAGGGCCGCGCGACGATCGCGATGCCGGATATCGCCAGCGATCACGTTTCCGCCGACGGCACGCGCAAGTGGCTGATCGACGTCGGAAACGGCAACGCGGTCGAAACCGTGTTCATCCCGGAAGAGACGCGCGGCACGCTGTGCGTGTCGTCGCAGGCTGGGTGTGCGGTCAATTGCCGCTTCTGCTCGACGGGCAAGCAGGGCTTCTCCCGCAACCTGTCGACAGGCGAAATCATCGGCCAGCTGCGGATGGCCGAATTTGCATTGCGTGCGTCGCTCGGGCGCGCGCCCGGCCCGAACGGCAAGGCCGAACGAGTGATCACCAACGTGGTGATGATGGGCATGGGCGAGCCGCTGCTGAATTACAGCGCGGTCGTGCCTGCGATGCGGCTGATGCTCGACGACAATGCGTACGGGCTGTCGCGCCGCCGCGTCACGCTGTCGACGTCCGGCGTCGTGCCGATGATGGACCGCCTCGGCGCCGAATTGCCGGTCGCGCTGGCCGTGTCGCTGCATGCGCCGAACGATGCGCTGCGCGACGAACTGGTGCCGCTCAACAAGAAGCATCCGCTTCGCGACCTGATGGCCGCGTGCCAGCGTTATCTGAAAGTCGCGCCGCGCGACTTCATCACATTCGAATACTGCATGCTCGACGGCGTCAACGACACCGAAGCGCATGCGCGCGAACTGCTCGCGGTGACGCGCGACGTCCCGTGCAAGTTCAATCTGATCCCGTTCAATCCGTTTCCGGAGTCGGGACTCATCCGATCGAAGCCGGAGCAGATCAAGCGCTTTGCGCAGGTGCTCATCGACGCGGGCGTCGTCACGACGGTGCGCAAGACGCGCGGCGACGACATCGACGCCGCGTGCGGTCAGCTGGCCGGTGCAGTGAAGGATCGCACGCGCCTCGCGGAACGGACGGGCGCAGCAGGGAAAATTATCGAAGTCCGGGCGGTTTGACGGGGCTCCTGGTTGGGGATGCCCGGATTTTTTGGCAGTACAACACGCGAATAGCGATCGGACGCGGCGCCAGGTGCGCCGCGCATGGCATGGACGGTCGCGGGCGCGGCGCCGGCAGGAGCCGGCAGCGCCCGCCAGTGAAGAAGAATCGACGCGAGGACAAGGATGAGTGAGCCGCAGCCGTCAAACGGCGCAGAGACGAACGCCGGCAAACCGGCAACGGCCGGACTGGAATCGCTGGCGGCCGTGGGAAGCCGGTTGGCGCAGCTTCGGGAAGCGCGGGGCTGGACGGTCGACGACGTGTCGGCGCGGCTCAAGGTCGCACCGCCGAAGCTGCGGGCACTCGAGGCGGGCGACATCAGCCATCTGCCCGGCGTGACGTTCGCGCTCGGCGTCGTGCGCAGCTACGCGAAGATGCTCGGCGTCGATCCGGAGCCGTTCGCGCAGGCGCTGCGCCGCGAGCGCGGCGTGCCGGAGGTGGATCTGTCGATGCCGGCAGCGTCGGGGACGGATCTGCCGCGCGGGCGCGTGTCGATTCCGCTCGGCGGCCCGTCGCGTCACCGTCCGTGGATGTGGGGGACGGCGGCCGCCGTCGTCGCGGTGATCGCCGCGGCGATGTGGCACACTGGCGGCGATTCGTCGAACTGGCTCGCGCGCTTCAAGGGCGGCGGCGCGCAGGGTGCGTCCGCTGCGCAGGCGTCGGCGGCTGCGTCTGCACCTGCTGCGTCTGCACCGGTTGAGACGGCGTCGTCCGTCGGCGAAGCGAGTGCGGTCATCGCGTCGGCGTCCGCGGTCAATCAGGCTCCGGCCCCGGCGGCGACGTCGGCTGTCGCGGCGGCGGTGCCGCAAGCGGTGGCATCGGCTGCGCCGGCGCCG
>NZ_JAAGPL010000274.1:0-9535 GCF_017104785.1 Burkholderia sp. Ac-20353
GTCGGAAGCGCCGGCTTCGGCCGCAACATCGGCCGCCTCCGGCGCCGCCGAAGCCTCCGCCGCCGCACCGGCGTCGGCCGCCGCCGCACCGGCTGCACCGACCGCGCCGTTCTCGGTCGATTCGTCGAAGATCAGCGCGGGCGACACCGCGTGGATGCTGACGTCCACCGCGCTCGTGCTGTTCATGACGATCCCGGGCCTCGCGCTGTTCTACGCGGGCATGGTCCGCAAGAAGAACGTGCTCGCGACCGTGATGCAGAGCTTCGCGATCACCGCGCTGATCACGGTGCTCTGGACGGTCGTCGGCTACAGCCTCGCGTTCACGCCGGGCAACGGCTTCATCGGCGGCCTGTCGCGCGCGTTCCTGCACGGGATGAACTACATCCACGGCGACAAGGCGACGACGTTGACCGTGAGCCACCTCGCACCGACGATTCCCGAGACGGTCTACTTCTGCTACCAGATGACGTTCGCGATCATCACGCCGGCACTGATCTGCGGCGCGTTCGCGGACCGGATGAAGTTCTCGGCGATGCTCGTGTTCATGACGCTCTGGTCACTGATCGTCTACGTGCCGGTCGCGCACATGGTCTGGGAACCGACCGGCTGGCTGTCGGCCGACGGCGTGCTCGACTTCGCGGGCGGCACCGTCGTGCACATCAACGCCGGTATCGCGGGCCTGATGTCGTGCCTCGTGCTCGGCAAGCGGGTCGGCTACGGCCGCGAATCGATGGCACCGCACAACCTCGTGCTGACGATGATCGGCGGCTCGATGCTGTGGGTCGGCTGGTTCGGCTTCAACGCGGGCTCCGCAGTGGCCGCCGACGGCCGTGCCGGTTTCGCGATGCTGACGACGCAAGTGGCGACGGCCTGCGCGGCGCTCGGCTGGATGTTTGCCGAATGGGTCGCGAAGGGCAAGCCGTCGGTGCTCGGCATCGTGTCGGGCGCGGTCGCGGGTCTCGTCGCGATCACGCCGGCCTCCGGCTTCGTCGGCGTGACGGGCGCACTGGTGATCGGCATCGCGGCGGGCGTCGTGTGCTTCTGGTCGGCGACGTGGCTCAAGTCGAAACTCGGCTATGACGATTCGCTCGACGCGTTCGGCGTGCACGGCGTGGGCGGTATCCTCGGCGCGCTGCTGACGGGCGTGTTCGCGGTCAAGGACATCGGCGGCGCGGACGGCAGCCTGCTGCTGCAGGCGAAGGGCGTCCTGATCACGCTGGTCTACAGCGGCGTGCTGAGCTTCATCCTGCTGAAGCTGATCGACCTGACGATCGGCCTGCGCGTGTCGGAAGAGGAAGAGCGCGAAGGCCTCGACGTGATCCTGCACGGCGAGCATGTCGAGTAAGTCTGAATGAAACTCGGCGGGCGGCCGCGGCGACGCTGCCCCCGCCCGCGCGACGAATGAGCGCAGCGACTTCGGCCCGCCTTCCCGGCGGGTTTTTTTTCTCCTGCGGCGCGGCCTGGCAGCGCATGACCCTGCGCACTATCGGGTCAATAGCCAGAAACTTCCTCCAAATCCTTGTGAACCCGGGAACAATCCCCAAATGGGCAATGCAATTGCTCTACAATCTTCATTCTCCCGCTCGCGAGTGATTCATGGTTCCCCACCTCGTTACGGCGTTAAACGGCCCGCTGCTCGAGCTCGAGCAGAAGATCCTCGACGCCACGCCTGCGATCGAACGCTGGTTCAGGCTCGAATGGCAGGAACACACGCCGCCGTTCTACTGTTCGGTCGACCTGCGTAACGCGGGCTTCAAGCTCGCACCCGTCGACGCCAACCTGTTTCCCGGCGCGTTCAACAATCTGCCGTCCGAAGTGCTGCCGCTCGCCGTGCAGGCGGCGATGGCCGCGATCGAGAAGATCTGCCCGGACGCGAAGAACCTGCTCGTGATTCCCGAGCTGCCGACCCGCAACGCGTTCTATCTGGAGAACGTCGCGCGCCTCGCGGCGATCATGCGCCTCGCCGGCCTCAACGTGCGCTTCGGCTCGCTCGATCCGGGCATCACCGACATCACGCCGATCACGCTCGCCGACGGCCAGAAGATCGTGCTCGAACCGCTCGAGCGCACGCAGCGCCGCCTCGGCCTGAAGAATTTCGATCCGTGCTCGATCCTGCTGAACAATGACCTGTCGGCCGGCATCCCGGCCGTGCTCGAGAACCTGCACGAGCAGTACCTGCTGCCGCCGCTGCACGCGGGCTGGGCCGTGCGCCGCAAGTCGACGCATTTCTCGTGCTACGACGACGTCGCGAAGAAGTTCGCGAAGATGGTCGGCGTCGATCCGTGGATGGTGAATCCGTATTTCGCGCATGTCGAAGGCATCGACTGGCAGGCGCATGAAGGCGACGACGCGCTCGCCGACGCGATCGACGGCGTGCTGAAGAAGATCGCGCGCAAGTATCGCGAGTACGGGATCAGCGAGAAGCCGTACGTCGTCGTGAAGGCCGATGCCGGCACCGCCGGGCGCGGCGTGATGACCGTGCACGACGCGGCCGAGATCGGCCGGCTGTCGAAGGCCGAGCGCGCGCAGATGGCCGAGTCGAAGGCCGGGCTCGCGGTGCGCGACGTGATCGTGCAGGAAGGCGTGTACACGTTCGAGCGGGTCGGCGACGAAGTGGCCGAGCCGGTCGTCTACATGATCGACCGCTACGTGGTCGGCGGCTTCTATCGCACGCACGCCGGCCGCGAGCGCGACCAGAACCTGAACGCGCCGGGCATGCACTACGTGCCGCTCGGCTTCGAGCACACCGCGCTGCCGGATGCCGGCGCCAAGCCGGGCGCCGCGCCGCCGAACCGGTTCTACATGTACGGCGTCGTCGCGCGGCTGTCGCTGATCGCGTCGTCGATCGAACTGGAAAAGACCGATCCGGAAGCCATCCAGGTGTAACGGCCGCTGCCGGCACCGCAACGACAGGACCCGCATGGACATTCTCTTTATCGCCGACCCGCTCGAGCGCTTCAAGATCTACAAGGATTCGACCTACGCGATGATGGCGGAGGCCGCGCGGCGCGGGCATGCGGTCTACGCGTGCGAGCCGCGCCACCTCGCGTGGACGGGTTCCGCGGTCGAGGCCGACGTGCGGCGCATCGTGTTCGTCGGCGAGCTGGACGACCTGCATCGCGAGCAGTGGTACGAGGCCGGCGTCGTCGAGTCGCGCCGCGTCGAGTCGTTTGGCGCGGTGCTGATGCGCAAGGATCCGCCGTTCGACATGGAATACGTGACGTCGACGTGGCTGCTCGAGCTGGCCGAGCGCGCGGGCGCACGCGTGTTCAACAACGCGCAGTCGATCCGCGATCACTCGGAGAAGCTCGCGATCGGCGAATTCCCGCAGTTCGTCGCGCCGACGCTCGTCACGCGCGACGCGAAGCGGCTGCGCGCGTTCCATGCGGAGCACGGCGACGTGATCCTGAAGCCGCTCGACGGAATGGGCGGGATGGGCGTGTTCCGCGTGAAGCCGGACGGCATGAACCTCGGTTCGATCATCGAGATGCTGAGCCACGACGGCGCGCGTACGGTGATGGCGCAGAAGTACATCCCGGAGATCAAGGCCGGCGACAAGCGGATCCTGCTGATCGGCGGCGAGCCGGTGCCGTATTCGCTTGCGCGGATTCCGCAGGGCAACGAGGTGCGCGGCAACCTCGCCGCGGGCGGGCTCGGCGTCGCGCAGCCGCTGACCGCGCGCGACCGCGAGATCGCCGAAACGCTCGGGCCCGTGCTGGCCGCACGCGGGCTGCTGCTGGTCGGGCTCGATGCGATCGGCGACTGGCTGACCGAGGTGAACGTCACGAGTCCGACCTGCTTCCGCGAGATCATGGAGCAGACGGGCTTCGACGTCGCCGCGATGTTCATCGACGCGCTGGAGCGCGCGGCCGCGTAAGCCGCGTCTGTTGCGCGCAACACCGGCGGCGGCCGCGCAGGTCCCCCGCTGCCGGAATGAGGTAACCGGCCTGCTACAATGCCCGCTCGCCAGGCACCGGCGTTCAGGTGCCGCAGGCCCGGCGGCCGGGCCGAACTTGTTGCCAGGTTGAAAATGAAACGACCCCCTCAATCGCTATGCTCGTTGCCCGGCTCGGGGCGGACAGGCGGGTGCTGACATGGCCGGGATCCTGATCATCGCGCACGCCCCGCTCGCCACTGCGCTGCGGGACTGCATCGCGCACATCTACGGCGGCGTGCCCGCGCGCATCGGCTGTATCGACGTGCAGGCAGACAGCGACCCCACCCAGGTGATGGCGTTCGCGCATGCCGAGCTCGCGCGGCTCAAGGAAGAAAACGGCGCGATCGTGCTGACCGACATGTACGGCGCGACGCCCGCGAACATCGCCGGGCAGCTTGCGAAAATCGACAACGTCAGGGTGCTGGCCGGCGTGAACCTGCCGATGCTGGTGCGCGCGGTCTGCTACCGCACGGTCCCGCTCGACAAGCTCGTCGACAAGGCGCTGTCTGGTGGCGCGAAAGGCGTCCACGAGGTCGCGGCGGGCACGCCGCCGCCGCCGTCCGAGATCGGCTGCGGCGCCTGCGCGCCGATTCCGCCAGAGCCGTGCCCGCGCACCGAATCGTCCTGACCGGGTTTCGCTCCCCGTTTCAGACCCATCCGCCGACGGGTGCCGCCGGCAACCTCGACCGAACGAGAACCATGCTTCAACAAGAAACCACCATCGTCAACAAATTGGGGCTGCATGCACGTGCATCGGCCAAGCTCACGCAACTGGCCGGCAATTTCCAGTCCGAAGTCTGGATGACGCGCAACGGGCGCAAGATCAACGCGAAGAGCATCATGGGCGTGATGATGCTCGCGGCGGGCATCGGCAGCACGGTCACGATCGAGACCGAAGGGTCGGACGAGAAGGAAGCGATGGACGCGCTGCTGAAGCTGATTGCCGACAAGTTCGGCGAAGGCCAGTGACCGACGGCACAAGATCGTTGCTATTTCCAGTGAGAATGCCGCGGATACCGCGGCATTTTTTTCGCCGGCACGATTGATGCATTGCACGCAATGCTGCGGTGCATGCAGTCAGCCGCCATGTACGGAATTTATAATTGGTATCCAGGGTCATAAGCGCATCGCAGCAGTGTGCCGCGGCTTTACATGTACAGAGGAGGTGCGCGTGTCGTTCACGCTGCATGGCATTCCCGTCTCACGTGGTATCGCGATCGGACGCGCGTATCTGATCGCGCCGGCGGCGCTCGACGTCGCCCATTACCTGGTCGAGACGACCCAGATCGACGCCGAGGTCGAGCGCTTCCGCACGGCGCTCGCGGCCGTGCATCGCGAGCTCGATGCGCTGCGCGCCGACCTGACCGACGACACCCCGAGCGAAGTGGGTGCGTTCATCGACGTGCACGCGATGATCCTGAGCGACCAGATGCTCGTGCAGGAAACCATCGACCTGATCCGCACGCGGCGCTACAACGTCGAATGGGCGCTGACCGAGCAGCTCGACCTGCTCACACGGCATTTCGACGACATCGAGGATGAGTACCTGCGCGAACGCAAGGCCGACATCGAGCAGGTGGTCGAGCGCGTGCTGAAGGCGCTCGCGGGCGCACCGTCCGCCGCGCAGGCGCTCAACGGCGCCGCGAAGTCCGGCACCGACGAGATGATCGTGGTCGCGCACGACATCGCGCCGGCCGACATGATGCAGTTCAAGACGCAGTCGTTCCAGGCGTTCGTCACCGATCTCGGCGGGCGCACGTCGCATACGGCGATCGTCGCGCGCAGCCTCGGCATTCCGGCCGCGGTCGGCGTGCAGCATGCGAGCACACTGATCCGCCAGGACGACCTGATCATCGTCGACGGCGACCAGGGCATCGTGATCGTCGATCCGGCGCCGATCGTCCTCGAGGAGTATTCGTACCGGCAGTCCGAAAAGGCGCTCGAGCAACGCAAGCTGCAGCGTCTCAAGTTTTCGCCGACGCAAACGTTATGCGGCACGAAAATCGACCTGTGCGCGAACATCGAGCTGCCGGACGACGCGAAGGCGGCGGTCGAAGCGGGCGCAGTTGGCGTCGGCCTGTTCCGCTCGGAATTCCTGTTCATGCATCAGAAGGTGATGCCGGAGGAGGAGGAGCAGTTCGCCGCGTACAAGCGCGCGGTCGAATGGATGAAGGGCATGCCGGTGACGATCCGCACGATCGATGTCGGCGCCGACAAGCCGCTCGAGGCGCTCGACGAAGGCTACGAGACCGCGCCGAATCCGGCGCTCGGCTTGCGTGCGATCCGCTGGAGCCTGTCCGAGCCGCAGATGTTCCTCACGCAGCTGCGCGCGATCCTGCGCGCGTCCGCGTTCGGGCAGGTGAAGATCCTGATCCCGATGCTCGCGCACGCGCAGGAGATCGACCAGACGCTCGACCTGATCCGCGAGGCGAAGCGCCAGCTCGACGATGCGGGGCTCGCATACGATCCGAACGTGCGGATCGGCGCGATGATCGAGATTCCGGCCGCGGCGATCGCGCTGCCGCTGTTCCTGAAGCGCTTCGATTTCCTGTCGATCGGCACCAACGACCTGATCCAGTACACGCTCGCGATCGACCGCGCGGACAACGCGGTCGCGCATCTGTACGACCCGCTGCATCCGGCGGTGCTGCACCTGATCGCGTACACGCTGCGCGAGGCGAAGCGCGCGGGCGTGCCGGTGTCGGTGTGTGGGGAGATGGCCGGCGATCCGGCGCTCACGCGCCTGCTGCTCGGGATGGGGCTCACCGAGTTCTCGATGCATCCGAGCCAGTTGCTCGTCGTCAAGCAGGAGATCCTGCGCGCGCACCTGAAGGCGCTCGAGAAGCCGACGGCCGACGTGCTCGCGGCGTTCGAGCCCGAGGAAGTGCAGTCGGCGCTGCAGCGCCTGTCGGTCGCCGAGCCGCGCGCGGACGCAGTCGTGTAAGCGGGGCGGTCGTGTGGTGCGGCCGGCATCAATGCCGGCCGCCGCACACCGGGCAGTCGGCCTGGCGTGCGATCTTCATCGTCGTCCATTCCATTCGCAGCGCATCGAGCATCATCAGCCGGCCGTTCAGCGTCGTGCCGATGCCGCCGATCACGCGCAGCGCCTCGGCCGCCTGCATCGAGCCGATGATCCCGACCGTCGGCGCGAATACGCCCATCGTCGCGCACGCGACTTCCTCGAACGGCTGGTCTTCGGGGAACACGCACGCATAGCAGGGCGCCGCCGGATCGCGGAAGTCGAACGTGCTGATCTGGCCATCGAAGCGCAGCGCCGCGCCCGATACGAGCGGCACGCGATGTGCGACGCATGCGCGGTTGATCGCGTGGCGGGTCGCAAAGTTGTCCGTGCAGTCGAGCACGACACTCGCCTGCGGCACGTGTGCGTCGAGCCACGCGTCGTCGACGCGCTCGGCGACCGAGTGCACGGTCACGTCCGGGTTGAGCTGCGCGAGCGCGTCGCGCCCCGATTCCACCTTCTTGCGCCCGACCGACGCGCTGACGTGCAGGATCTGCCGCTGCAGGTTGGTCAGATCGACGGTGTCCGCGTCGACGAGCGTGATCGTGCCGACGCCGGACGCCGCGAGATACATCGCCGCGGGCGAGCCGAGGCCGCCTGCGCCGACGACGATCGCATGCGCGTCGAGAAAGCGCTGCTGCGCCTCGATGCCGATTTCGTCGACGAGGATGTGGCGGGAATAGCGGAGGAGTTGGTCGTCGTTCATGAGCAGGCTACGGGCGGGGCGCGGTGCGGACTTGCGTATCGAATTTACGTATCGAATTTGCGTATCGAATTTACGTATTCTAAGCGCGCATGAAAAACGGGCCATCGCGGTCTTCCCGCGATGGCCCGTCGGATGCCGGCCGGCGCTTACTGCGGCGCCGACGCGGGTGCCGGTGCGGGTGACGATTTCGCGGCCGGCTTCGATGCTGCCGCGGGCTTCGACGCGCCGGCCGACTTGGCGGCCGGGCCCTGCGTGCTTTCCGCGAGCAGCGACTTCGACTGCTGCACGGGCTTGCCTTCGAGCTTCGCGAGCGCCTGCTGCATCATGAAGTCGTCCGTGCTGCCGAACTCGACCGGCTTGCGGTCGCGATCCTTCTGGCGCTGCTCGGGCGTCTTCTTGTCGTTCTGCTCTTCCAGGATGCGCAGCTGATCCATCCGGCGCTGCTCGCGCTCTTCCTGTTCCTTCTTCTCGTTCGGATCCTGCGTGTTCGCGAGGTGGTTCGTATAGTCGACCTCGCGCGTCACGAGCACGTCGTCCGGATCGCCGTCCGCGTACTGGTCGACCGGCACGTCCGGCGTGATGCCCTTGTTCTGGATCGAACGGCCGCTCGGCGTGTAGTAGTACGCGGTCGTCAGGCGCAGCGCGGTGTCGGCCGTCATCGGGCGGACCGTCTGCACCGAACCCTTGCCGAACGTCGTCTTGCCGAGGATCAGCGCGCGCTTCGAATCCTGCAGCGCGCCCGCGACGATTTCGGATGCGGATGCCGAATACGCATTCGTCAGCACGACGATCGGCACGGTCTTGAAGACCGGCGGCAGGCTCTTCAGCGGATCGCCGTCGAACGACGGCAGGCGGTAGTTGTCGTAGGTGTCGCGGTAGACCTGCTTCGAATCCGGGATCTGGCCGTTGGTCGACACGACGACGGAATCCGGCGGCAGGAACGCGCCCGCGACGCCGACGGCGCTCTGCAGCAGGCCGCCGCCGTTGTTGCGCAGATCGAGGATCAGGCCCTTCACGTTCGGCTGCTGGCGCGCGATGTCCTGCAGTTTCGCGGCGAGATCAGGCGTCGTGCGTTCCTGGAAGCTCGTGATGCGGATATATGCGTAGCCCGGGTCGAGCAGCTTCATCTTCACGCTCTGCACGCGGATCACCGCGCGCGTGACCGTGATCGGGAACGTGCGGTCGTCGCTCTTGCGGAAGATCGTCAGCGTGACCTTCGTGCCCGGCTCGCCGCGCATCTGCTTGACGGCCTTGTCGAGCGTCATGCCGCGCACCGGCTTGTCGTTGATGCGGGTGATCAGGTCGCCCGGCCGGATGCCTGCGCGGAACGCGGGGGTATCTTCGATCGGCGAGATCACCTTGACGAGGCCGTCTTCCTGCGAGATCTCGATGCCGAGACCGGCGAAGCGGCCCTTCGTCTGCTCCTGCAGTTCCTCGTAGTCGGTCTTGTCGAGGAACGACGAGTGCGGGTCGAGGCTCGACACCATGCCCTTGATCGCCGCCGTCAGCAGCTTCTTGTCGTCGACCGGCTCGACGTACTCGCGCTTGATCTGGCCGAATACCTCGGCGAACAGGCGGAGCTGGTCGAGCGGAAGCGGCGCCGTGACGGTCTGCTCGGCCGACGCGGAGATTTGCAGCGTGGCAAACACGCCCGTGGCAAGGCCCGCGGCAATCAGGCCGATGTTCTTCAATTTCATACGCATAGAGATCTGGTGCGGTCGGGAAGCGCGTGGCGGTAGCGGGGATGTAGCGGACAAGTATAACTGTTCGTCCGACTTGCAAGTGGAATGGGTCGAAACCGGTTCGACAGCGCCCGCGCGAGGAGGTTCGCGCGGCCCCTGCCGCGCCGGCGCGGGGCCGGCGCGGGGCCGGC
>NZ_JAAGPL010000275.1:0-9515 GCF_017104785.1 Burkholderia sp. Ac-20353
CGACAACGTGCAGCTCGTGATCGCCGCGTGCATCATCGTGCCGCAAGCGATCGTCGCGATGCTGTCGCCGTGGGTCGGCCGCTCCGCGCAGCGCTGGGGCCGCCGGCCGATCCTGCTGCTCGGCTTCGTGCAGACCGCGTGGCCGCTCGACCGGCCGATCGTGCCGCTGTCCGACGATCCCGACACGTGGCCGACGGTCGACGTGTATATCCCGACCTACAACGAGCCGCTGTCGGTCGTGAAGCCGACCGTGTTTGCCGCGCAGAGCATGGACTGGCCTGCGGCCAAGCTGCGCGTGTATCTGCTCGACGACGGCAAGCGGCCCGAGTTCGAGGCGTTCGCGCGCGAGGCCGGCATCGACTATCTGACGCGCGACGACAACCGGCACGCGAAGGCCGGCAACATCAACCGCGCGCTGCCGAAGACGCACGGCGAGTACATCGCGATCTTCGACTGCGATCACGTGCCGACCCGCTCGTTCCTGCAGACGACGATGGGCGTGTTCCAGCGCGACCCGAAATGCGCGCTCGTGCAGACGCCGCATCACTTCTTCTCGCCCGATCCGTTCGAGCGCAACCTCGGCACGTTCCGCGAGATCCCGAACGAGGGCAACCTGTTCTACGGGCTCGTGCAGTCGGGCAACGACCTGTGGAACGCGACGTTCTTCTGCGGCTCGTGCGCGGTGCTGAAGCGCAGCGCGCTCGAGGAAGTCGGCGGCGTCGCGATCGAGACGGTGACCGAGGATGCACATACGGCGCTCAAGCTGCATCGGCGCGGCTACACGTCCGCGTACCTGCCGACCGTGCAGGCGGCGGGCCTTGCGACCGAGAGCCTCGCGGGCCACGTGAAGCAGCGCACGCGCTGGGCGCGCGGGATGGCGCAGATCTTCCGCATCGACAATCCGTTCCTCGGGCGCGGGCTCGGCTTCGTGCAGCGGATCTGCTACGGCAACGCGATGCTGCACTTCTTCTACGGAATCCCGCGGCTGATCTTCCTGACGATCCCGCTCGCGTACCTGTTCTTCCACCTGTACTTCATCAACGCGGCGTCAATCGCGCTCGCGAGCTACGTGGTGCCGTACCTCGTGCTCGCGAACATCGCGAACTCGCGGATGCAGGGGCGCTTCCGCCATTCGTTCTGGGCGGAAGTCTACGAATCGGTGCTCGCGTGGTACATCGCGCTGCCGACGACGGTCGCGTTCTTCAGCCCGAAGCACGGCAAGTTCAACGTGACCGACAAGGGCGGCAAGATCGAGGAGGGCTACGTCGACTGGTCGACGTCGAAGCCGTACCTCGTGCTGTTCGCGGTGAACGTGTTCGCGATCCTGGCCGGCCTCTGGCGGCTGGTCGCGGACCAGGGCGACGAAGCGTCGACGATCCTGATCACGCTCGGCTGGACCGTCTACAACCTTGCGATGCTCGGTGCGGCGCTCGCGGTTGCACGCGAGGCGAAGCAGGTGCGCGTCACGCACCGGATCGCGATGCGCGTGCCGGCCACGCTGCTGCTCGCCGACGGCACGACGGCCGCATGCTTCACGAGCGATTATTCGGCCGGCGGCCTCGGGCTCGAGGCCGTGCCGGGCCTGAAGCTCGCGGCGGGCGATACGCTGACCGTGTGCGTGACGCGCGGCGACCGGGCGTTTCCGTTCCCGGTGCGCGTGTGCCGTGTGACGCCGACGCATGTCGGCGTGAGCTTCGACGCGCTCACGCTCGAGCAGGAGCGGCAACTCGTGCAGTGCACGTTCGGACGCGCCGATGCGTGGCTCGACTGGCACGAAGGCGAGCGCACCGACACGCCGCTGCGCGGGCTCAGGGAAGTGTTGCAGGTGGGCGTCGACGGTTACGTGCGCCTGCTGAAAGGGGCATCGCGCAGCGTGCAGGCGATGCTGGCGCTCGATCGGGCGCGCGAATGAAGCTTGAATAAAGCACGCATGAAGCGTGAAAGATGCGGGAAGCGGAGGCGGGCGCGTGACGGCCGCCGCCGCTCATGACGGAGTAGTTTCGATGACGTTCTGGAATCTGTATTTCATCCTGAAGTTCGCGATGTTCGCGACGGGCCATCTGGAGCCGATGTGGGTCGCGAACCTCGCGTTCGCGGTGGCGCTCGCGGCCAGCGCGCCGATCCGGCGGCGCGCGTGGCGGATCGTCCGCCAGCTCGCCGCGATTGCGATCGCCGTGCCGCTGCTCGCGCGCGAGCTGCACGCGCCGCCGCTCGCGCGGCTCGCCGATGCGCTGCGCGAGGTCAGCACGTTTCGCGCCGAGTACTGGATGGAGCTGCTGCCGCGCCTGTTGCCGCCGATGCTGCTGCTGACCATCGCCGGCGGCCTGATCGTGTACTTCGTCGTGAACCGCTGGCTGCGCGTCGCGACGTTCGTGCTGGCCGCGCTCGTCGTGCTGCCGTTGTGGCAGGCGGGCACCGGGATGATCGCGCGCGCCGGTGCGAATGCGCAGGCCCAGACGCAGCTCGCGGGCGCGGCGCGTGCCGGCCAGCCGGAGGATCACAACGCGGCGCTCGCCGCGTTCCGCACGCAGGAATCGCAGCGGCAGGTCGCGTTCGGCCATCTCGGCAACGATCCGGCGACGCAGTTCGACGTGATCGTGCTGCATGTGTGCTCGCTCGCGTGGGACGACCTCGACGCCGCGAACGTGCGCAATCACCCGATGCTGAGCCACTTCGACTACCTGTTCACGAACTTCAGCTCGGCCGCGAGCTACAGCGGCCCGGCGGCGCTCCGCGTGCTGCGCGCGAGCTGCGGGCAGGAGGCGCACGCCGACCTGTACAAGCCCGCGCCACAGCAGTGCTACCTGTTCTCGCAGCTCGCGCGCGCGGGCTACACCGCGCAGTCGCTGCTGAACCACGACGGCCACTTCGACAACTTCCTGCAGATCATCCGCGACAACATTGGCGTGCCCGATGCGCCGCTCGTGTCGAACGCGGACGCGCCGGTCGCGATGCATGCGTTCGACGGCTCCGAGATCAAGGAGGACTACGCGACGCTCGCGAAGTGGTACGCGCAGCGCGGGTCGGTAGCGGGGCCGGTCGCGCTGTACTACAACACGATCAGCATGCACGACGGCAACCGCGTGGTCGGCAGCTCGCTGACGAGCATCGACTCGTATCCGCAGCGCGCGACGAAGCTGATGAACGACTTCGACCGGCTCGCGGACCTGATCGCGTCGTCGGGCCGGCGCGCGGTGATCGTGTTCGTGCCCGAGCACGGCGCGGCGCTGCGCGGCGACAAGAACCAGGTCGCCGGGCTGCGCGAGATTCCGACACCGCGCGTCGTGCATGTGCCGGTCGGCGTGCGGCTCGTCGGCTTCCAGGGCAACCACGGCACGACGACCGTGATCGACCAGCCGTCGAGCTTCCTCGCGCTGTCACAGCTGATCTCGAATCTCGTGTCGAACAGCCCGTTCAAGCCGGGCGTGACGCTCGCGCAGTACGCGGCGGACCTGCCGCGCACGCGGATGGTCGGCGAGAACGAGGGCACCGTGACGATGCAGACGGCCGCCGGCTACGCGGTCAAGACTCCGGATGGCGTATGGATCGACGAAAAGTAAACCCGGCCGACGGCGGCGACGCTCGCCTGTCGCAGCCGAACGACGTGCTCGGCCTTGCGCGCCATCTGCCGGCGCTCGACCCCGAGCGCTACGTCGACGAGCAGGCCCGCCGCGCGTATGTCGAATCGCTCGAGCGCTGGCCGGTGCTCGCGAAGCTGATGGGCTTGCGGGAATAGGCGCGGGTGAAGCCGCCGTTGCCCGCGGTTGCCGGACGGCCGGCGGCTCTTCAATGCGCGTTTCGCTCCGGCTGGCGCGTCCATTCGTTTTCTTCGCCGGGCACCTTGCCGAAGGTTTGCGCGGCCCATGCCTCGCGGGCCGCGGCGATCTTCGCGCGCGAGCTCGACACGAAATTCCACTCGATGAAGCGTTCGCCGGGCAGATGTGCGCCGCCGAGCAGCATCACGCGCGCGCCGTGCGAGCTCGCGAGTTCGACCGTCGTGCCGGGCTCGAGCACGGCCATGGTCGCGCTCGCGAGCGGCGTGCCGTCGATGCTCAGGTCGCCGTCGACGAGATAGACGCCGCGTTCGCCATGCTCCGCGTCGAGCGTGAGGCGGCCGCCAGCTGCGAATTCCACATGCGCGTAAAGCGTCGGCGAAAACACCTCCACCGGTGACGCGAGCCCGAACGCGGTGCCCGCAATCACGTGCACGGTTGCGCCGTCGCGCGTGAACGACGGCAGCGTATCGGCCGGATGGTGGACGAACGCGGGCGCCGCGTCCTCATGGTCGAGCGGCAGCGCCACCCAGGTCTGGATGCCGTGGATTGCCTGATCGAGCGGCCGTTCTTCGTCAGGCGTGCGTTCCGAATGCACGATGCCGCGCCCGGCCGTCATCCAGTTCACGTCGCCGGGCACGATCTTCTGCCGGAAGCCGAGACTGTCGTGATGCATGAACGTGCCGTCGAACAGATAGGTGACGGTCGCGAGGCCGATGTGCGGATGCGGCAGCACGTCGACGCCGCTGCCGGCGGGCAGCACCGCGGGGCCCATGTGGTCGAAGAAGATAAACGGCCCGACGAGACGCGCGGCGCGTGCGGGCAGCACGCGGCGCACGACCAGGTTGCCGATGTCGCTTTCGCGCGGCGTGAGCAGGGTCTTGATCGAAGCGGACATGACGGAATTCTCGTGTGCGTGGTCGGAGGAATCGGCATCGGGCGACCGCGATAGCGGCCGGGAGCGGGGTCGGGGTGGGGGCGAGAATCGGGCGGAGAATCGGGCGGAGAATCGGTCCGAGAACGGGGCCGACCCCGTTCATCCGCGTGCGTGCCGATCGCGCAACGCGACGACGCGCGCATCGCGATGTGTCACGACGGCTGCCGGTCCCGCGAGGCCGGCACGGATGCCTGGTCGCCCGGCAACTGGCCGAACATGTGCTGGCTGCATTTTGCGTCGCGCCATGCGGCATTCAGCCGGTGGCCCGACAGCATCCGGCGTGCGACGGGAAGGATCTGCTCGCCCGCGAGCAGGCCGAGCAGGCCCGTCAGCGCAATGGTGGGCGGAGCCGGCGACTGCACGCCGATCGCGCCGTAGATGACACCGGCAAGCACGCCGGCAAGAAGCGACAGGAGATACGGTTTCATGATGCGGGTCTCGTGGTTGGCCGGCCGATGACGGGCAAGGCGCCGTCGCTGTCGTGAAAGCGTAGCGGGTTTCCGGGAACAGGAAAAGAGCGGCAGCGCATGAAATGCACGCACTGACCGGAATCGGACCGATTCCATTTCTTGTGTGTCCTTTCGTCGCGAATACGTGTCAAATGAGCCGGCCTGGCTGCCGATGCGCCAGCGCGACACACACTAGACTCCGCCCGCTCACAAGGCCGAGGCGGGCCTCCCATTTCTCCGGTTCAAAGGACGACACACGTCATGAGCAATCCGAAGCAAGAAGTACTCACTCCGCAGAACAGCCAGCTGATCTTCATCGACCAGCAGCCGCAGATGGCCTTCGGCGTGCAGTCGATCGATCGCCAGACGCTGAAGAACAACGTCGTGGGGCTCGCGAAAGCCGCGCGCGCGTTCGACATCCCGACCACGATCACGACGGTCGAGACGGAAAGCTTCTCCGGTTTCACGTATCCCGAATTGCTCGACGTGTTTCCGGACGCGAAACTGCTCGAGCGCACGTCGATGAATTCGTGGGACGACCAGAAGGTCCGCGACGCGCTGGCCGCGAACGGCCGCAAGAAGGTGATCGTGTCGGGCCTGTGGACCGAAGTCTGCAACACGACGTTCGCGCTGTGCGCGATGCTCGAAGGCGACTACGAGATCTACATGGTGGCCGACGCCTCGGGCGGCACGTCGAAGGATGCGCACGACTACGCGATGCAGCGCATGGTCCAGGCGGGGGTCGTGCCCGTCACGTGGCAGCAGGTCGTGCTCGAGTGGCAGCGTGACTGGGCGCGCCGCGATACGTACGACGCGGTGATGGCGATCGCGAAGGAGCACTCGGGCGCCTACGGGATGGGCGTCGACTATGCGTACACGATGGTGCACAAGGCGCCGCAGCGCACGGCAGCGCCGCATCAGGTGCTGGCGGCCGTGCCGGCAAAAGTGGCGAAATAAGCGGCGAAATTTGCGGTGAAACAAGCGCCACGCGCCGGCGGCGCGCTGCGCGTTCGTACGCCGCTTGCGGCAGCCGCATCTGCGGACTGCCGCTCGGCGTTCAACGCGTGGCCAGTGCCCACGGCGCGTTCGCGAAATGCTCGGCCAGATAGTCGAGCAGCACCGTGACGCGCGCGGCGCGCAGCATGCCGGGCGGCGTGACGAGGTTCACGTTGATGTCGGCAATCCGCCAGTCGGGCATCACTTCCTCGAGCTCGCCGCGCTGCAATGCGTCCCAGACGAGGAACTCGGGTTGAAGGGCGAGGCCGTGGCCCGCGATCAGCGACGGCACGATCACGTCGGCGTTGTTGGTGCGGATCCTGCCGCGCACCTGCACTGCAACCTCGTCGCCCGAGCCCGCATGGCGGAAGCGCCAGCATTCCGGCGTCGGCAGGTTCGTGTAGGTCAGCGTCGTGTGCTGCTCGATGTCGTGCGGGTGCGTCGGGCGGCCGTGGCGGTCGAGATACGCGGGCGATGCGACGAGCGGTCGGCGCACCGCGCAGAGCCGGCGCGAGCGCAGCGTGGAATCGTTCAGCTCGGCGATCCGGATCGCGACGTCGAAGCCGCCCGACACGATGTCGACCAGATGGTCGGTGAGCACGAGATCGATGTCGATGCTCGGGTAGCGCTCGAGAAACGCGGGAAGCACCGGCGCGAGATGGCGCAGGCCGAACGACATCGGCGCGTTCACACGCAGCAGGCCATGCGGCTCGAGCGCGTGCGCGGACGCTTCGTTTTCGATCAGCTCGGCGTCGGCGAGCAGCCGGATCGCGCGGTCGCGCAGCAGTTCGCCCGTCGGCGTCAGCGACAGCTTGCGCGACGTCCGGTACAGCAGCATCGTGCCGAGCCGTTGCTCGAGACGCGCGATCGCCTTCGACACGGTCGGCTGAGACGTGCCGAGCAGGTCGGCGGTTTTTGCGAACGAGCCGGTCTCGGCGACGCGCGCGAAGATGGCCCAGGCTTCGAGATCAGGAAGGTGTTGCATCGTGGATATGAAATCGATGATGGGGGTGGTGCGCCGTTTTCAGTGCCGGGAAAAACCGGTGCCGTCGGCGTGGCGACGTGCAGTGCCCGGCCGCGCTGACCGGGATGCGATGGCGCCCATTCTAATCCGACCGTGAGACAGATCGTATGGAATCTTATCTATTTTCATTGGGCGCCGGCGTGCTGGTCGGCGTCGTCTACAGCGCGATCCGGGTCCGCTCGCCCGCGCCGCCGTTGATCGCACTCGTGGGCCTGCTCGGCATGCTGATCGGCGCGCAGGCGATCCCGGCCCTCAAACCGTTGTTCGGCTTCTAATCGCACTGAGGATACGCTCATGAGCGCAACCGACATCCAACCCGATCTCATTCTTCATAACGGACGGATTACCACGCTGGACCGTTCGAACCCGATCGCCACCGCGGTGGCGATCGCCGGCGGCCGCTTCGTCGCGGTCGGCAGCGATGCCGACGTCGTGCCGCTCGCGGGCCGCGCGACGCAGGTCATCGATCTCGCGGGCCGGCCCGTGCTGCCGGGCCTGATCGACAATCACACGCACGTGATCCGCGGCGGCCTGAACTACAACATGGAGCTGCGCTGGGACGGCGTGCGCTCGCTCGCGGTCGCGATGGATATGCTCAGGCAGCAGGTCGCGATCACGCCCGCGCCGCAATGGGTGCGCGTCGTCGGCGGCTTCACCGAGCACCAGTTCGTGGAGAAGCGGCTGCCGACGATCGACGAGCTCAACGCGGCCGCGCCCGATACGCCGGTGTTCATCCTGCACCTGTACGACCGCGCACTGCTGAATGCGGCCGCACTGCGCGTCGTCGGCTATACGAAGGACACGCCGGAGCCGCCGGGCGGCACGATCCTGCGCGACGGCGCGGGCAATCCGACGGGCCTGCTGCTCGCGAACCCGAACGCGACGATTCTCTACGCAACGCTCGCGAAGGGGCCGAAGCTGCCGTTCGAATACCAGTACAACTCGACACGTCACTTCATGCGCGAGCTGAACCGGCTCGGCGTGACGGGCGTGATCGACGCGGGCGGCGGTTCGCAGAATTACCCGGACGATTACGAAGTGATCCGCAAGCTGCATGACGCGGGCGAGATGACGGTCCGCATCGCATACAACCTGTTCACGCAGAAGCCGAAGGCCGAGAAGGAAGACTTCGTGAACTGGACGAATAGCGTCACGTATCACGACGGTACCGATTACTTCCGCCATAACGGCGCGGGCGAGATGCTGGTGTTCTCGGCGGCTGATTTCGAGGATTTCCGCGTTGCGCGTCCCGAGCTGCCGGCGGGAATGGAGGACGAGCTCGAGGGCGTCGTGCGCGTGCTCGCGCAGAATCGCTGGCCGTGGCGCATGCATGCGACCTACGACGAAACCATCAGCCGTGCGCTTGACGTCTTCGAAAAGGTAAACAAGGACATCCCGCTCGACGGCATCAACTGGTTCTTCGATCACGCGGAAACCGTTTCCGAAAAATCGATGGACCGTATCGCGGCACTCGGCGGCGGCATTGCGGTGCAGCACCGGATGGCCTACCAGGGCGAGTACTTCGTCGAGCGCTATGGCGCTCAGGCGGCCGAAGCGACGCCGCCTGTCGCGAAGATGCTCGCGAAAGGCATGAAGGTGTCGGCCGGCACCGACGCGACGCGCGTTGCGTCGTACAACCCGTGGGTGTCGCTCGCATGGCTCGTGACCGGCAAGACGGTCGGCGGCCTGCGGATGTATCCGCAGCGCAACCTGCTCGATCGCGAGACCGCGTTGCGCATGTGGACGGAGTTCGTCACGTGGTTCTCGAACGAGGAGGGCAGGAAGGGCCGCATCGCGGTCGGGCAACTGGCCGACCTGATGGTGCCGGACCGCGACTTCCTTGCGTGCGCGGAAGACGACATCGTCGACACCACGTCGCTGATGACGGTGGTCGGCGGCAGGATCGTGTGGGGTGCGGGCCCGTTCTCGCGGTACGACGCGCCGATTCCACCGGCGATGCCGGACTGGTCGCCGGTGCGCCAGTACGGCGGCTATGGTGGCTGGGGCGTGACCCAACGCGACGGCGCGCCGCTGCAGCGGGCTGCGGCCGCCGCGCAGTGCGGCTGTGCAAGCGCGTGCAACGTGCATGGCCACGCGCACGCGGGCGCGTGGGGCAGCGCATTGCCGACGTCGGACGCGAAGGGCTTCTGGGGCGCGTTCGGCTGTTCGTGCTGGGCAATCTGACATGACGACACTGACCGGCCGCGGCAATCCCGCCTGGATCCGCGCGCTGCTTGCGCAGCCGTGGGTGCTGCCGCTCGCGCGTCTCGCGCTGGTGTCCGCGTACCTGATCGGCGGGGTCGGCAAGGCGCTGAACTTCGACGACGCGATCGCGG
>NZ_JAAGPL010000026.1:0-273 GCF_017104785.1 Burkholderia sp. Ac-20353
TGATTACTGTCTCGCCAGATTAACGTGTAGTCACACATTGTACAGTTCGCGTATGTACGCACACACATGAACTACTGACTAGTTTTAACCATACTATCGTACACAATGGCGACAGAATTTAGCTAGATTTCGCATACCTACTACATCCACGACAACACAGTTACCACTCATTCCCTATTCCTTCGTTTGCTAATACTACTGTTCACTATGATATTTTTTTTTTTTTTTTTTTTAATGATCCGGCGCCCCCCGAGATCTACACCAGTTCCGCCC
>NZ_JAAGPL010000027.1:0-66326 GCF_017104785.1 Burkholderia sp. Ac-20353
TCTGCGCGGGGTCGCCGAACGCGCGGAACACGCGGCCGGTCGCCGTCGTGTCGAGCGACATTACCGAACCGACGTGCAGGTTGACGTGCAGCGGATAGCCGCCGTGCTCGATGCGCACGATCGTCGGACCGAGCGCGCCCGGCACCGACAGCGCAACGCTGAGCCCGACGCCTTCCGCGAGCCGCGCCGCATGCGGCAACGCGGCCCGATACGCCGGCTGCTGCTCGATCGACATCAGGCCGAGCCGCAGCGACAGCGGCCCCGGCTCGTAGTTGCCGGTGATCGCGTCGCGCTTCACGAGCGCGAGGCGCGTCAGGCTCACCAGATAGGTATGCGCCTGCGCGGTCGACAGCTCCGCGGCCGCCGCCAGCTCGGAAAGGCCGAGCGGCTTGCGCCGCCGCGCGAGCGCGTCGAGCAGCCGGCCGCCCACCTCGACACTCTGGATGCCGCGCTGCGCCTTCTGCGGCGCGCCGTCCGCGCGATCTTCGTCGTTCTGCACTGCGTTCACCTGAAATCGGAATACCCCGAATGGTATCCGACGCCATTTATCGCGCCGGTCCGCACGTTTACCCGTATTAGAAAATAGCAAGCATATTTGTCATTGACAAATATGATGGGCGGGACGATGATCCGGACACTCCCCTCAACACATGGCTCGCAGCCACGGAACGCAACATGGCCAAAGCATTCGCCTCTCAAGCCGATCTGGAAGAGAAGAAGATCACCTGGACCCAGCTGTCCGAGAACGCCTACGCGTACACCGCCGAAGGCGACCCGAACTCGGGCGTGATCATCGGCGACGACAGCGTGCTGATCGTCGACACGACCGCGACGCCCGCGATGGCGCAGGACCTGATCGCGAAGATCCGCAGCGTTACCGACAAGCCGATCAAGCATGTCGTGCTGTCGCACTACCACGCGGTGCGCGTGCTCGGCGCGTCCGCGTATTTCGCCGAAGGCGCGCAGCAGGTGATCGCGAGCCGCGGCACCTACGAGATGATCGTCGAGCGCGGCGAGGCCGACATGAAGTCGGAGATCGAGCGCTTCCCGCGCCTGTTCGCGGGTGTCGAGACGGTGCCGGGCCTGACGTGGCCGACGCTCGTGTTCGAGCGCGAGATCACGCTGTTCCTCGGCAAGCTCGAAGTGAAGATCATGCATGTCGGCTCGGGCCACACGAAGGGCGACACGATCGTGTGGCTGCCGTCGCAGAAGGTGCTGTTCTCGGGCGATCTCGTCGAATACGACGCCGCGTGCTATTGCGGCGACGCGCAGCTCGAACAGTGGCCGGCGACGCTCGAGGCGCTGCGCGCGCTCGGCGCCGAGAAGCTCGTGCCGGGCCGCGGCCCGGCGCTGCTGAACCCGGCCGACGTGAACAAGGGCCTCGACTACACGAAGGATTTCGTCACGACGCTGCTCGCGCAGGGCCGCAAGGCCGTCGAGCAGCAGCTCGACCTGAAGGCCGCGATGGCGCTCACGCGCGAAGCGATGGATCCGAAGTTCGGCCAGGTGTTCATCTACGAGCACTGCCTGCCGTTCGACGTGTCGCGCGCGTTCGACGAAGCGAGCGGCATCACGCATCCGCGCATCTGGACCGCGCAGCGCGACAAGGAGATGTGGGCCGCGCTGCAGGACTGAGCGGCACACGACAGCGGGGCGTCCGGGCGGACGTCCCGCTTTTTTTCCGCGGCGGTGGCCGATAGCCGTTTCCCGTAGCGGTTCCCGATCTCACAAGAAAGCAGGGCGCATGCACGCCCGCGGAGACTGCTGCGCGCTCGAATCGCGCAGCGCGTTTGGAGAGAGACATGCCCCAATCCGTACCTGCCGAGACGGCGGTCGCGTCCGCGTCCGTCCCGGCTTCCGACGACCAGCTGCTGTTCCGCAAGATCGCGTGGCGGATCATTCCGTTCCTGTTCCTTTGCTACGTCGTGTCGTTCCTCGACCGCATCAACATCGGCTTCGCGCAGCTGCAGATGAAGCACGACCTCGGCTTCAGCGACGCGATGTACGGCCTCGGTGCGGCCGTGTTCTACGTCGGCTACGTGTTCTGCGAAGTACCGAGCAACATGCTGCTCGCGCGCTTCGGCGCGCGCCGCACGTTTACGCGGATCATGCTGCTGTGGGGGATCGCGTCGGTCGGGATGATGTTCGTGTCGAAGCCGACGCATTTCTACGTGCTGCGCTTCATGCTCGGCGTGTTCGAAGCGGGCTTCTTTCCCGGCATCGTGCTGTACCTGACCTACTGGTTTCCCGCGAACCGGCGCGCGGCGATGATCTCGGTGTTCTTTGCGGGCGTCGCAGTTGCGGGCGTGCTCGGCGGCCTGATGTCGGGCTGGATCATGCGCGACATGGCCGGCGTGCTCGGCCTGTTCGGCTGGCAATGGATGTTCGCGATCGAAGGCGCGCCGGCGATCGCGCTCGCGTTCGTCGCTCTCGCGTATCTCGTCGACCGGCCGCAGGACGCCGCGTGGCTCACGCCGGCCGAAAAGGCGCGCGTGACGTCGCTCTGTGCGCAAGGGCAGGGGCGCGATGGCGATCATCGGGCGCACGATTCGCACGATTCGCACGATTCGCGCAGCCTCGCCGCCGCGCTGCTGAACCCGCGCGTCTACCTGTTCGCGTTCATCTATTTCTCGCTGACCTGCGCGTCGCTGACGCTGAACTTCTGGATGCCGCTGATGATCCGCGATTTCGGCGTGACCGACGTCGTGGCCGTGAGCCTCTACACGGTGGTGCCGAACGCGGTCGGCGCGGTCGGCCTGATCCTGATCGCGCGCCGCTCGGACCGCACCGGCGAGCGCCGCAGGCACTTCGCGTGCTGCACGATCGGCGGCGGGCTCGCGCTTGCCGCGCTGACGCTGCATCTGCACAGCTTCGCGGCGATGCTCGCGTGCCTGTCGATCGCGGCGACGCTGATCTTCGCCGCGCTGCCGATCTTCTGGGCGGTGCCGACCGGCTATCTGTCCGGCAAGGCCGCGGCGGCAGGGATCGCGCTGATCAGCAGCATCGGCATCACGAGCGGCATCGTCAGCCCGTGGGTGATCGGATTGATCCGCACGCGCACGGGCAGCATGGATCTCGCCGTTTATCTGCTGGCCGCGCTGCTGGTCGTGAGCGGCGTCGCGCTGATGGTCGGCGTGAAGGGCGAGCGGGTGCGGCAGGGCTGAGCGGCGGGTTACACGGCGCGCCGGGCGAGCCCGGCGCCATCGAATGCAAGCCACCAAGGAGGCAACCTATGTCTGCTCCTCTTCAAGCGGAAGCGGCGCGCCGCGTCGCGTCCGATAGCGGCATGCCGGACACCGATGCGCTGTACCGCCGCATCGGCGCGCGGATCGTGCCGTTCCTGTTCGTCTGCTACATCGTGTCGATCCTCGACCGCAGCAACATCGGTTTCGCACAATTACAGATGCGGCAGGATCTCGGCCTCAGCGACGCGATGTACAGCCTCGGCGCCGTGCTGTTCTTTGTCGGCTACGTGCTGTTCGAAGTGCCGAGCAATGCGCTGCTGCGCCGCTTCGGCGCGCGCCGCACGTTCGCGCGGATCATGCTGCTGTGGGGAGCGGTGTCGGTCGCGATGATCACCGTCGACAGCGCACGGCATTTCTATGCGCTGCGCTTCCTGCTCGGCGTGTTCGAGGCCGGCTTCTTCCCGGGACTCGTGTTCTACCTGACCTTCTGGTATCCAGCGCGGCGGCGCGCGTCGGTGCTGTCGATCTTCTATGCGGGCGTCGCGGTCGCGGGGATGATCGGCGGGCTGCTGTCCGGCTGGATCATGCGCGGGATGTCGGGCGTGCTCGGGCTGCACGGCTGGCAATGGATGTTCGCGATCGAAGGCGCGCCGGCGATCGTGCTTGGTGTGATCGCATGGTTCTGGCTGTGCGACCGGCCCGAACAGGCCGCGTGGCTGACGCCGGACGACAAGCGGCGGCTCGCCGACGATCTCGCGGCCGACCGCGCACAGCGGAGCGCGCATGCGGCAGCATCGCTGCGCGAGGTGCTCGCCGAGCCGCGCACCTACCTGTTTGCATTCATCTACTTTTCGCTGACGACTGCGCTGCTGATGCTGCTGTTCTGGATGCCGCTGATGATTCGCGAGTTCGGCATCCACGACGTCGTGCAGATCAGTTTGCTGTCGATCGTGCCGAACGCGGTCGGCGCGGTGGGCCTGATCGCGATCGCGCGGCACTCGGACCGGATGCGCGAACGCCGCCGGCATTTCGCCGCGTGCGCGTTCGGCGGCGCGGTCGCACTCGCGCTGCTGACGCTGCATCTGCCGAGTCTCGTCGCGATGATGGCGCTGCTGTCGCTGGCCGCGATGCTGATCTTCGCCGCGCATCCGGTGTTCTGGGCCGTGCCGTCCGCGTACTTCTCGGGGGCCGGCGCGGCGGGCGGGATCGCGCTGATCAGCAGCATCGGCGTGTCGAGCGGGATGATCACGCCGTGGATCGTCGGCGTGATTCGCACACGCACCGGCAGCATGGATCCGGCGATGCTGATGATCGCCGCGCTGCTCGCCGCGTGCGCGGTCGCGATGCTGATCGGGACGCGGGCCGTGCAACAGGGGGGAGCCGGCGCGTCGCAATGACTTGCGGCAGCGTGCCGTTTTACGCCGAACGTACCTCAGCCCGGTGTCGAGTGCCTGGTATTGCATCCGATGATCCATTCAGCGATCATTCGGGCGTTGTACACGCAATATCAATACAAAAACCGAGAGGGCTATAACCATGAAATGGTATCTGAAGGTACTCAAGAATTATGCGGTGTTCAGCGGGCGCGCGCGCCGCAAGGAATACTGGATGTTCCTGCTCGTGAACACGATCGTTGCGTTCCTGATCGGCTTGATCTTCGGCGTGATCGGGGTACTCATCGGCGACAAGGCGTTTGCGAACTGGGCGCAGCTCTACAGTCTCGCGATCCTGATTCCAAGCATTGCAGTGGGCGTGCGCCGCATGCACGATACCGACCACAGCGGCTGGTGGCTGCTCTGTCCGATCGTCAATCTGGTCTACCTCTGCATCCGCGGCACGTCGGGCAATAATCGCTTCGGCGACGATCCGAAAGCGGAAGTCGCCGGCAGCTATGCCTGAGTGATCTGCGCGGCCGGCCGCAATCGATGTGGCCGGCCCGTTCGCGCGATGTCCGTGCATGGGTACCGCGCATTCGCGAGCGTTAGCGTCCGCAGAGTTTCATGATTAGATGTCCTTTGCAGGCGGGATCCAGAGCAGCTTCGATATCCGGCGTTTACCGCGCCGCAGCATAGCGCGGCGCAGGCACATCGCTCGACAGGTGCGTGGCCATCGTGCGCCGCGCGGCCTCATACGCGTCCCACTCTTCGCCGGCATGCAAGGACGGGATCGTCACGAGCTCGCCGCGGTCGAAGCCCGTCAACGCCGCATCGACCATGTTGTCGGCCGACATCACGATTTCCTTCGGCAGATGCTCGAGCGGGAGGCCGCCCGTCTGCCAGAAATCGGTGGCGGTCGCGCCGGGCAGCACGGCTTGCACCTGCACGCCCTTGTCGGCGAGCTCGTGGTGCAGCGACTGGCTGAACGCGAGCACGAAGGCCTTGCTGCCGCCGTAGACACCGTTGAGCGTTTCCGGCGAGATCGCGACGATCGACGAGATGTTGATGACGGCGCCGTTGCCGCGCGCGACGAAACCCGGGACGGCCGCATACGTGAGCCGGGTGAGCGCGGTGACGTTCAGGTCGATCAGGCGCGTCATCGCATCGACGTCGCTGTCGAGCAGCGGTGTATGCGTTCCGATGCCCGCGTTGTTGACCAGCAGCGTGATGCTCGCATCCTGTTTCAGTTTCGCCTCGACGCCGGCAAGTGCTGTGCGGTCGTTCAGATCCGCGTCGACGATTTCGACGCTGCGGTGCGTATCGTTCGTGATGCGGTCGGCAAGCGCGATCAGCCGGTCGCGGTTCCGCGCGACGAGGATCAGGTCGTAACCCCGGCGTGCCAGGCGGTCGGCGTAGATTGCGCCCATACCCGACGACGCGCCGGTAATAAGGGCCGTACCTTGATGTGCTTGAGTCATGATGTCACTCCGTTTAGAACGAGATTGATGAATGGGTGAGTGCATTGTGGCTCCGCTTCGGCACGACGGAAATGACGTATATGAGTATGATTCAGGTCATCGCTTGACCGCTTTGCGTGAGGCCGGAGCAACACGCCGAAGCGCCGACTCTGACCGACGGGAGAACGGAGATGCACCGGATCGGCTTTCTGATCAGCGACGGGTTTCAGATCATGGCGCTCGCGTCGCAGTCCGTGTTCGAGTACGCGAACATGGTGGCGGGCGAGACCTTCTACACGCTCGACAATTTCTCGGTGGCCGGCGGCGAGGTGCGCTCGTCGCTCGGCCTCGCGGTGGGCACGCGCTCGTTGCGCGGGAAGGTCGACGTGGATACGTGGATGGTCGCCGGGGTCAACGACCCGCTCAGCTCACCGGCGCCCGACGGGATCCTGGCGTTCCTGCGCAAGGCCGGCAATCGCGCGCGGCGCATCGCCGGGATCTGCACCGGCGGGTTCGTGCTCGCGGAAGCGGGCCTGCTCGCGCACCGGCGCGCGACGACGCACTGGTTTTACGGGCGCGAAATGCGGAAGCGCTTTCCGGAAATTCGCGTCGAGGACGACCGGATCTATATCGTCGACGGACCGATCTGGACGTCCGCCGGCATGACGGCCGGTCTCGACCTCGCGCTCGCGATGGTGGAAAAGGATCTGGGGGCGGAAACCGCGCGTTCGGTCGCGCACAATCTCGTGATGAATCAGCGTCGTGCGGGCGGCCAGTCGCAGCATTCCGAAATGCTCGATCTCGCGCCGAAATCCGATCGCATCCAGAATGCGCTGAACTATGCACGCCAGAATCTGAGCCGCGCGCTGACTGTCGAGGATCTGGCCGACAGCGTTCACCTGAGCCCGCGCCAGTTCAGCCGCGTGTTCGCGCTCGAAACGGGGCAGTCTCCGGCCAAGGCGATCGAACGACTGCGCCTGGAGGCCGCGCGGCTGATGATCGAACAGAGCCGGCATCCGCTCGACATCATCGCAAGGGAAACCGGCTTTCGCGACCGCCGCCATATGCGCGACGCGTTCATGCGCGGCTTCGGCACGCCGCCGCAGGCAATCCGGCGCGACGCACGCATCGATGCGCGAAGCGATGGAAACAGCGCGGCCCAGGCCGTCGTGCGTGTCAATGCCGCTCGCGCATGACGACCGCCGGTTGAAGCGAGGCCTTGCCGCGGTCAGCGCGTGACGAACGGCGCGGCGGCATCCGGCGCCGTGCGCGCATGCTTGCGCAGGCGCAGCAGCGCGACGCGGCAATTCTCCCGCGCCGTCTCGCGGCCGTCGTCGGCGAGCAGCACGAGGTCACCGCGCATCACGTTGAACGTGATTACGTCTTCGCCGGCGGCGCCGAGCGTTTCCGGCGTATGGACCGAGCCGGCCGGTTCGAGCACCGTCGAGCCGGCGTGCGCGACCCAGTCGTACTCGCGGTAGCGCCACGCGCCCTGCAACGTGTAGACGAATACCTGCCCGTCGTGGCGATGGCGCGGCAGCGTCCCGCCGGCGGGCATCTTCAGCAACGCCGTCAGCGTGTCTTCGGCTGCATTGATGTGCAGGTACTTGATCGCGAGACCCGGCAGGTCGGGGCTCATCGGCAGCCACGGCAGCGCGTCGCCGGGCAGGCACGAGATCGGCGGCAGGTCGGTCGGGAACGGAGCGGACGGGGGCGTCATGGCTGGCAACGGGCGATGGAGAGCGGCGGAGCCGGCATTATCGCAGAGCGGGGCGGCAAGGCTGGCCCGTTCGGAGCGTCAGGCGCTCCCGGCAGTCTCCCGCCCCTTGGCATGCGCCGCGTCCAGACACGACTGGAACAGCAGCGCCGCCCGCGACGGCCGCGGCGAGCGCCGCAGCAGGCTGACGAACCGGCACTGGTAATGGAACTTGTGCGGTGCGATCGACTGCATCAGCCCCTTGTTCTCGAAACTCTCCGCGTAGTGATCCGGCAGGAAGCCCAGATAGCGGCCGGACAGGATCAGCGTCGCGATCGACTCCTGATCGGACGCGGTCGCGCTGCGCGTGAGCTTCGCACGATGGCTCAGCTCCATGTTCGGCGAATGGAAGCCGAGCCCCGCGAACGCGTGATTGCGGACCGTCGTCCAGGTGAGCTTGCCGTGCGGTGCGTCGAAGAGCGGGTGCTGACGGCCGCAGTAGAGCAGCATCCGCTCGCCGAACAGCTCGGAATAGACGAGGCTGCCGGAGTTCCGGTGCACGGGGATGATCCCGACCTGGTAGCTGCCGTCGATGATCCCGCGCTCGACCTCGTTGATCGATGCGACGTGCAGGTTCAGCGCGACGTCCGGCGCCTCGTCGGCGAACTGGCGGATCGCGTCGCCGAGACGCGCGTTCGGGTTGGTCGCCGTCTTGTCGAACACCGCGATGTGCAGTTCGCCGCCCATCCGGTCGTGGATTCCGTCGATCCGGCTGCGGAACGCCTCCATCGACGCGAGCAGCCGCAGCGTCTCCTCGTACACCGTCTGCCCCTCGGGCGTCAGCGTGAAGCCCGCGCGGCCGCGCCGGCACAGCACGAGGCCGAGCCGCGTTTCCAGATCCTTCACGTGGCGGCTGATCGTCGAGATGCCGATATTCAGCTCGAGTTCGGCCGCCGCCATTCCGCCGCACTGCACGACGCCCTTGAAGACCCGCAACAGGCGCAGGTCCATGTCGCTGAGCTGCCCGAGCAGCGCCCGGCTCTTTGGTTTCTTTGCTTGCATAGATGCGCAAGTGAACATTGATATTGCGATATTCAAAAGACTAATTGGCCTTCGGACAATGCGCAACATCATCACAAGGAGGAGGGGCGCGACGCGCCGACCGACATGACCGACACCATCACCGCTCCGCAACAGGCAGACACCCCCGTGCGTACCGACGCCGCGTGGCTCGACGCGCACTGGATGCCGTTTACCGCCAACCGCCAGTTCAAGTCCGATCCGCGCATGATCGTGTCGGGACAGGGCGCCTATTACACGGACGCCGAAGGCCGCAAGATCTTCGACGGCCTGTCGGGCCTCTGGTGCACGGGCCTCGGCCACGGCCGCACGGAGATCGTCGACGCGGTGAGCCGCCAGGTCGCGCAGCTCGACTACGCGCCGGCGTTCCAGTTCGGTCATCCGAAGTCGTTCGAGCTGGCCAACCGGATCAAGGACCTGACGCCGGCCGGCCTCGACTACGTGTTCTTCACCGGCTCCGGCTCGGAAGCGGCGGACACGTCGCTGAAGCTGGCGCGCGCTTACTGGCGCGCGAAGGGCAAAGGCACGAAGACGCGCCTGATCGGCCGCGAGAAGGGCTACCACGGCGTGAACTACGGCGGCATCTCGGTCGGCGGTATCGGCGCGAACCGCAAGGTATTCGGCCAGGGCATCGATGCCGACTTCCTGCCGCATACGCAGCTCGCCGAGAACCGGTTTTCGCGCGGGATGCCCGAGCACGGCGCCGATCTGGCCGACCGCCTGCTCGACCTGATCGCGCTGCATGACGCGTCGAACATCGCGGCGGTGATCGTCGAGCCGTTCTCGGGCTCGGCGGGCGTCGTCGTGCCGCCGAAGGGCTATCTGCAGCGCCTGCGCGACATCTGCACCGCGCACGACATCCTGCTGATCTTTGACGAGGTCATCACGGGCTTCGGCCGTGCCGGCGCGATGACGGGCGCGGAAGCGTTCGGCGTGACGCCGGACATCATGAACTTCGCGAAACAGGTGACGAACGGCGTGCAGCCGCTCGGCGGCGTGATCGCGACGAAGGAGATCTACGACACGTTCATGGCCGCGGGCGGCCCCGAGTACATGCTCGAATTCCCGCACGGCTATACGTACTCCGCACACCCGGTTGCATGCGCGGCCGGCGTCGCGGCGCTCGACCTGCTCGTGAAGGAAGACGCGATCGGCCGCGTACGCGAACTCGCGCCGCATTTCGAGGCGGCCGTGCACGGGCTGAAGGGCCAGCGCCATATCGCGGATATCCGCAACTACGGCCTCGCAGCCGGCCTGACGATCGCGGCACTGCCCGGCGAACCGGCGCGCCGTCCGTACGAGATCGCGATGCGCTGCTGGGCGAAGGGCTTCTACGTGCGCTACGGCGGCGACACGATCCAGCTCGCGCCGCCGTTCATCGCCGAGAAGCGCGAGATCGACAACCTCGTCAACGCGCTGTCCGACGCACTGAACGAAGTGGACTGAGCCGCGCCCGCGGCACGTCTTCCGAAATCCGAATTCACGAAAGAGTCTTAACGATGAAACACGACAGCAACGTCACTTCCACGCTCGGCCACCTGATCGACGGCAAGCGCGTCGACGGCGGCAGCCGCCTCCAGCCGGTGTTCGATCCGGCCACCGGCGAATCGGACAAGAGCGTCGCGCTCGCGGACAAGCTGACCGTCGAGGCCGCGATCGCGTCCGCGCAGGCCGCGTTCCCGGCGTGGCGCAACACGCCGCCGCTGAAGCGCGCGCGCGTGATGAGCCGCTTCAAGACGCTGCTCGAGCAGCATGCGGACGAGCTGTGCGCGCTGATCACGGCCGAGCACGGCAAGGTGCTCGCCGACGCGATGGGCGAGCTGCAGCGCGGGATCGAGAACGTCGAATACGCGAGCTATGTGCCCGAGCTGCTGAAGGGCGAGCACAGCAAGAACGTCGGCCCCGCGATCGATTCGTGGAGCGAGTTCCAGGCGCTCGGCGTGGCGGCCGGCATCACGCCGTTCAACTTCCCGGTGATGGTGCCGCTGTGGATGTGGCCGATGGCCGTCGCGTGCGGCAACACGTTCGTGCTGAAGCCGTCGGAGCGCACGCCGTCGTCGACGCTGCGGATGGCCGAGCTGGCGCTTGAAGCCGGCCTGCCGCCGGGCGTGCTGAACGTCGTGAACGGCGACAAGGAAGCGGTCGATACGCTGCTGACCGACCCGCGCGTGAAGGCCGTGAGCTTCGTCGGCTCGACGCCGATCGCCGAATACATCTACTCGACCGGCTGCGCGCACGGCAAGCGCGTGCAGGCGCTCGGCGGCGCGAAGAACTTCGCGGTCGTGATGCCGGACGCCGACATCGGCAATGCGGTGAACGCGCTGATGGGCGCCGCGTACGGCTCGTGCGGCGAGCGCTGCATGGCGATTCCGCTCGTCGTCGCGATCGGTGACGAGACCGGCGACAAGGTGGTCGAGGGCCTGAAGGCCGAGATCGCGAAGATGAAGGTTGGCCCGGGCAGCGGCGACGGCGTCGACATGGGCCCGCTCGTCACGAAGCAGCACTTCGAGAAGGTGACGGGCTTCGTCGAGGCCGGCATCGACGCAGGCGCGACGCTGGTCGTCGACGGCCGCGGCGTGAAGGTCGACGGCCACGACGGCGGCTACTACCTCGGCCCGTGCCTGTTCGACAACGTGAAGCCCGGCATGCCGATCTATCAGCACGAGATCTTCGGGCCGGTGCTCGGCGTCGTGCGGCTGAAGTCGCTCGACGACGCAATGGCGCTGATCGACGCGCACGAGTACGGCAACGGCACGTGCCTGTTCACGCGCGACGGCGAAGCGGCGCGCTACTTCAGCGACAACATCCAGATCGGCATGGTCGGCATCAACGTGCCGCTGCCGGTGCCGGTCGCGTATCACTCGTTCGGCGGCTGGAAGCGCTCGCTGTTCGGCGATCTGCACGCATACGGCCCGGATGCGGTGCGGTTCTACACGAAGCGCAAGACGATCACGCAGCGCTGGCCGTCGGCCGGCGTGCGCGAAGGGACGGTGTTCAGCTTCCCGTCGAGCCGCTGACGCGCATCTTGTCCGCGCGATGCCTGCCCGCATGGCGGGCGTCGCGAACGATCGATGCAGGCCCAGGCCCCAAGCCCGGCCGGAGTGATCCGGCCGGGCTTGTTTGCGTCCGGCGCGGCTCGCGTATCAACCGTGCCGCTGCGGTACATCGTGCCCGGCGCACGTGTGCCGGATGCGCTTACGGCGTGACGACGTGCCACATGTTGGCGACGTTGTTGCCGTTGCGGTCGCCCTGTTTCAGGTCCTTCGAGAAGAAATACAGCGGCTTGCCCTTGTACGCCCACTGCGGGCTGCCGTCGTCGCGCTTGACGATCGAATACGGGCCGACCGGCACGTCGGTCGCGCTCGCCTTGTACGGCGGCCAGATCGATTCGCACTGGCCCGAGCATGCACTGGTGCCGGCGTTCGGCTTGTCCTTGTCGAAGTTGTAGACGGTCATCCCGTTCGCGGCGACGAGCGCGCCGTTTTCGACGCTCGTGATGGCGCCCTGCGCGAATGCCGAAGCGGACGCGATGGCGATCAGGGCGGAACTGGCGAGAAGCGCGGCTTTCATGATTGCCTCCTTGTTTTCCGGTGGACGGTCGCGATCGCGCGCACGGGCGATCGCGCACCGGGATCGCGGCGGATGGCGCCGTGATGCGGCGGTCCGTGACCGGCGGCGCGAGCGACTGAGGGTCGAATGGCCGGCCACGGGAACGCTTCATTCACGATAGGCGGTTTTTGGCAGGCCTGCGCAGCGAACCGGGGACACATCGGTATCGCGCGGTGCGCAGCGACGGGACGCATGCGTGCGTCGGCTGCAGCCACGGAGGCCGGCGAGCGCGACCGTATGTGTGCAGATTGCGCGCAGATTGCACGCACTCCGCGCGTCGATCAGCGGCTGACGCGATTCGTCAGCGTGACGCCGGCGATCACGAGCACGCCGCCGACGAGCATCGACTGCGTCAGCGATTCGCCGAGCAGAACCACCGACAGCAGGACCCCGAACACCGGCACGAGATTGGTGAACACCGCGGTGCGGGCCGCCCCCAGCGCACGGATGCCTTGCGAGTACCAGACGAACGCGACGACGGTGCCGACCGCGCCGAGATACGCGATCGCGCCCACGGCCTGCCACGTGAGCGGGGCGGTTGTGCCCGCGTGCGGGTCCAGCAGGCTCGCGCCGAGCAGCAGCGCGAGTCCCCAGAGCGTCGCGTAGGTGGTCGATACGAGCGGTGAAAGCCCGTCGAGCGCATAGCGGCCGATGACGGTGTATGCGGCCCAGCTGGCCACCGCGCACAGCATGTAGCGCTCCCCGGCGCCGAACGTGCTGTGCAGGTCGGTGAGGACCAGCACGAGTTCCCCCCGGCTGATCACGACCAGCGCACCGAACAGCGCCAGCGCGATGCCCGCCCAGCGGGACGGCGCGAGCCGCTCCCGGAACACGACCGACAGCAGGAGCGCCGTCGCGATCGGATTCAGCGCGACGAACAGTGCGGTGCGTCCCGCCGGCATGCGCGCCAGCGCGGCAAAGAAACACAGGTTGTAGAGAAAGATGCCCGTCACGCCGAGCCCGAAGGTCGCCAGAAGCTGTCGGCCGTTCAGCCTCGGCAGGCGGCCTTCGACCTTCCACGTCAGACCGGCCAGCAACAGTGCCGCGATCGCGAATCGCCCGGTCGCGGCCGTCGTCGCGGGCAGCGACGCGGCGAGCACGCGGCCCGCGATGAAGGTGCCGCCCCAGAACAGCGCGACGAGGGTGAGCTTGGCGTAGATGCCGGTGGGCGACAGCGCTTTGGCGGCGGCGACCGACGTGGCGGGAGCATTCATGTTTTCGACAAGGTGGGACGGAAAATCGTGGAGGCAACGGATCGCGAGGACACGTCGCGACGTGCATGCCCGGTGCATCGGGTGATCGACGCGAGCGGAATCATCGAAGCGCCGACGCTGCGACAAGCGTCGTCATCACGACCGGCATCGCGAGCGCGGCGGCGATCGTCTGGAACGCGGTGATGCCGGCCATCAGCGCCGCGTCGCCGCCGAGCTGGCGCGCCATGATGTATGACGCCGACGAGGTCGGCAGCGCCTGGAACAGCAGCGCGACCGTCAGCGCCGTGTCGCTCAGCCCGAGCGCGCGCCCGGCGACGAGCGTGACGAGCGGCATCGCCATGAACTTGAACGCCGACGCGACGCAGACCGGCTGCATCCACGCGCGGGCCGCGTCGAATTTCAGCGCGGCGCCCACGCACAGCAGGCCGAGCGGCATCGACGCGGCGCCGAGCGCGCGCACGGCCGGCTCGATGGCGGCCGGGAACATGACGCCGCCGGCCTGCATCGCGATCCCGAGCGCACAGGCGACCACCAGCGGATTCGACAGGATCTGGCGCGCGAGCGCCGCGGCGCCGAGCCGTATCGAACCGTAGCGCGCGAACACCAGCACGCACATCAGGTTGACGGTCGGCACGATCGCGGCGACGCACACGGCCGCCAGCGCGATGCCCTGCGCGCCGAACAGCCCGGCCGCCAGCGCGGTGCCGACATAGTTGTTGAAGCGCACCGCGCCCTGGAATACCGACGTGAAGCCGGCGCCGTCGACCCGCACGAACCGTCGGATCAGCAACAACAGCGCCGCGACGACCACGGTCGAGCCGACCAGCGCGCCTGCGAGCGGCAACACGGCGAGCGATTGCAGCCGGGCGCTCGCGAGCCCGTGCGCGAACAGCGCGGGCAGCAGCACGTAGTAGCTGAGCCGTTCGGCCTGCGGCCAGAACGTGTCGGCAACGAAGCCAGTGCGTCGGAGTCCGTAGCCGAATGCGACCAGCAGCGCGACCGGCGCCAACGCGAGCAGGACCGCGCCAATCATCGCGGCGCCTGCGCTCGAATCGCGCGCGATGAAAGGCGGGTGGCGTGATGAAGCGTGACGGAGTTCAGTCCTGCAGGCAGCATGGCGGCGCACGATCGAAAGAGTGACGACGCCGCCAAGTTAACACGCCCGGACAACAGGAATTATTGTTAATTATCCGGTGTTCAATGAGAAATTATCATCGATGACCCAGTGACGACGCAGTGACTTCGGCGGCGAGCGCGCGCGCGAAGCGCTCCGCAGGACGCGACTGGTGCTCGAGCAGCACGACGGCGCGCTCCATCTGCGGCTGGCCGAACGGCAAGCGGGTCACGGGCGGCAGGCGCGCGAGCGTCGAATCGGACAGCGCGACGATCGCCGCGCCGAGACCACGCGCGACCATCCGGACGATCGTCTCGGCGCTGTCCAGCACCATCTCCTCACGCACGCGCACGCCGAGACGGCGCAGTTCCGCGGCGATCATGCGGCCGGCCCATGCCTGCGCGTCGAAGCGGATGAACGGCAGCGCCTCGAGCAGTGTGACGGCATCGCGCTCCGCGTATTGCGGCGGCGCGAGCAGCCAGAAGCGATCCTCGTACAGCGTGGTCCACGTGAGTTCAGCAGGGTACGGCCTGACGGGGCGCGTCGTGATCGCGGCATCGAGCTCGCCGGCGGCGACGCGGTTCGCGAGCTCCACCGACATGCCCGCGGACACGTGCACGCGCAACGACGGATGCGCGTCGCGCAGCGCGAGCAGCGCATCGGGCAGCGGGCCGGACAGCGCCGTCTGGATTGCCCCGATCCGCAAGCGGCCGACCAGTTTCTTCTCGTCGCTGAGCGCATCGGGAATCCGGTCGACCATCGCGAGGATCTGTTCGGCCTGTGCGACGAGGATGTTGCCGGCCTCGGTCAGCACGGGCTGCCGGCGCGACCGGTCGAACAACTGCACGTTGAACTCGCTCTCGAGCGTCTTGATCTGCAGGCTCACCGCCGACTGCGTGAGGCCGATCGCTTCGCCGGCGCGGGCGAAGGTCCGGTAGCGGGCAATCGCCACCAGCGTTCTGAATGCGCGCAATGACATGGACAAGCGGACGTGGGCAGCCGGATGGATCGATCGCGGCGGGCAATGCGCGGGACGGCGATCGGGTGGCGAACGCGCCGGGCGGACCGGGCTGCGATCGATCCGCCCGGCGGGCGCGCGCCCGACCGCGGAAGCAGGGGACGCGGCAGCCGGCCGGTTCGCGCACATCATGCCTGCGCGTCATCGATCGGGCAACCGCGAGCGCGACCCGCGCCGGCGCGTGTCGCGATGTGGCGGATGCATGTCTGGATCGAGCGGCGCGCGCCGTTTTGATTATTTATACCCGGGTGATATTGCAAAGACATTTTCATCCGGGTATAAATACACTTATTCAAACTTCCGACAAATGGCGAACAGCATGTACTCCAGTTCCTACACGGCCTTTGAAGGCCATCGGCGGCTTGCCACCGGGCCGCTTTCGGCGGTAGCCCTCACGATCAGGCATACGAGCGACGCGGGCAGCGCCGGCCCGGTGCTGATCTTCGACGACACCACCGGACGCTCGATCGACATCGACCTCCGGGGCTCCGACGACGAGATCCTCGCGCGCTTCGGGCAGCCTGCCGAAGCCCCCGCGGTGGCCGACTCAGACGCCGGCGCCGGCGAACCTCGCGGCCGCGGCCGTCCGAAACTCGGTGTGGTATCGCGCGAAGTCACGCTGCTGCCGCGCCATTGGGATTGGCTGGCCGCGCAGCCCGGCGGCGCATCCGTCGCGTTGCGCAAGCTCGTCGACGAAGCGCGGCGCTCGCGTGCGGCGGAGGAGCGGCGGCGTGGCGCGAAGGATCGCGCGTATCACTTCATGTCGGCGATCGCAGGCGATCTGCCGGGCTTCGAGGAAGCGGTGCGTGCGCTGTATGCGAACGATCCGTCGCGCATGCGCACACTGATCGCCGCGTGGCCCGACGACGTGCGCGACCACGCGCTTGCGCTCGCGTCTGGCGATATCCCCACGGGCTCATCGCCCGATCAACCCACCAATGACTGACCATAAAAATGACGACCTTTGATCTGAATAGCGGCGCGATCGCGCCGGTCGCGGATGAAGCCGACGTCGTCGATCTGCGCGTGACCGGATGCATTCCGCGCGATCTCGATGGCGTGTTGCTGCGCAATGGTCCCAATCCGTTGCGCGGACGCTTCGAAGGCAACGACGTGCTCGCGTGGTGGCCCGAAGCGGCGATGCTGCATGCGATCGCGTTCGACGATGGCCGCGTGACCGGCTATCGCAACCGCTGGGCGCGTACGCGACGCTGGGCGGATGTCCATGCGCCGGCGCGGGCGGCGTCGCTACCCGATACCAACCCGAACGTGAACGTGCTGTTGCACGCGGGCGAACTGCTGGCGCTGGCCGAAGGCGGGATGCCGCTTGCGATTACGCCGGAGCTGGAATCGGTTGGCGCACCGACGCGGCATGACGGGCTCGCCGGCGGGATGACCGCGCATCCGAAAGTCGATCCGCGCACCGGCGAGTTGATCTCGTTTCGAGCCCACTGGAACGCGCCGTGGCTGCGGTACGGTGTCCACGACGCGCAAGGCGTGCAGACCGTCGATATCGAGCTCGACCTGCCGGCGCCGTCGATGATGCACGACATCGCGATCACGGCCACCCGCAGCATCCTGCTCGATCTGAACGTCGGTTACGATTTTTCGATGCTGTCTCGCGGGCACCGGATGCCGCTGCGCTGGCATGACGAGCGTCAGGCCCGCATTGGCGTCATTGCGCGTCACGGCGGCGACGTGCGCTGGTTCGACATCGCGCCGTGCTTCATCCTGCACGTGGTGAACGCGTATGACGGCGACGGCTCGACCGTCGTGCTGGACGCGGTGCGCTATCCGTCGTTCCTGCGGCTCGGCAAGCAGCCCGGCACGTTCGAGGACGAACCGGTGGGCGTGCTGTGGCGATACGTGATCGATCTGGAGAAAGGGACGGTTGCCGAAACGCAGATCGGAGACGGGGGCATCGAATTGCCGCGCATCAACGAAGCGCGAACGGGTGGTGCGTACCGGTTCTTCTATGCGGTTGAGCAACCGTCGAACGCCGAGCTTCGCGGCGTGGTCCGCCATGACCTCGAGCGCGGAGTGGTCACGCGTTACGACGTGCCGTACGGCGACCAGAACAGCGAACCGGTATTCGTGTCCCGTGCCGGCGCGACGGACGAAGACGACGGCTGGGTGCTGACGTGGGTATACCGGCGCGCGACCGATACGAGCGATCTCGTGATACTCGATGCACGCGGCATCGACGCAGGGCCGGTCGCGACGATTCACCTGCCGAGACGCGTGCCGGCGGGGTTTCATGGTGCGTGGGTGCCGAGGGTGCGCTGAGTCGAGCCGTCACATAAACTGCTATCATTCTATGTTTAGAATGTTTTGGGCGGTCGATGTGATCCGCAGGATCGAAGCGGAACGTTCACCGACAGATCGAAACCGGAATGGACAGAGAGGCTTGAGCATGACGAAGGTGGCGCATCCTGGATGGTCGTCGCAGCGGCTGATGGCGCTGGACGAACGGCTGACCGAACGATACGTGGCGTCCGGACGCCTGCCGGGCGCGGTGACGCTGATTCACCGGCACGGCGAACTCGCGCACGTGAACGTCGTCGGATCGATGGACCTGGAGCGCGCGAAGCCGATGCGGGAGGATGCGATCTTCCGCATCTATTCGATGACCAAGCCGATCACGAGCGTCGCTTTCATGACGCTGGTCGAACAGGGGCTGGTCGCACTGGACGACCCGGTCTCGAGCGTGATCCCGGCGTGGAAGAACCTGGGCGTTGCCGTAGCCGGCGCGCGCAGTCTCGGCGGATTCCAGACCCGTCCGGTCGAACGCGAAATGCTGATGGTGGATCTGCTTCGCCACACGGCCGGGCTGTCCTATTTCTTCCAGGCGCGCACCAACGTCGACGCTGCGTATCGCGAACTCGGCATCGGCGAGCCGAACCATCCTGCGGGCCTCGACGGCATGATCGACAGCCTGAGCCAGTTGCCGCTCGACTATTCGCCGGGCGACGAATGGAACTACTCGGTCGCGACGCACGTGCTCGGCTATCTGGTGGAGAAAATCGCCGGGATGCCGTTCGCCGACTATCTGAAGCGCACGCTGTTCGACCCGATCGGCATGCACGACACGGGATTTTTCGTGCCGGACGACAGCGCCGACCGCTTCTGCGCGTGCTACCGCCCGAGCGCTACCGGTGGGCTGATCCTGCAGGACGATCCTGAAACGAGCTATTTTCGCCAGACGCCGGCGCTCGCATCGGGCGGCAGCGGGCTCGTGTCGACCGCCGGCGACTACCTGCGGTTCTGCAGAATGCTGCTGAATCGCGGTTCGATCGACGGACATCAGATCCTGAGCCCGAAGACGGTCGAGATGATGACGATCAATCACCTGCCGGGCGGCAGGACCCTCGATCAGATGTCGCGATCCACGTTCAGCGAGGCCGTCTATCCGGGGCTCGGATTCGGCCTTGGCTTTGCGGTGACGCAGGATCTGGCCCGCACGATGCAGCCGGGCAGCGTCGGCGACTATTTCTGGGGCGGCGGGGCCAGCACGGCGTTCTGGGTCGATCCGGCCGAGGACCTGATCGTCGTATTCATGACGCAGCTTCTGCCGTCGACCACCTACCGGATCCGCCGAGACCTGCGCCATTGGGTGTACGGCGCGATGTGCAACAGCGCGCAGCGCGTGAGCGCAACGCAGCGCTAGGCCGCCGGTCGACGTCCGGTTTTCCGGCGGGGCGCCGGCGACGGTTGGGCTGCGTCGTTGCGGATCACCGGGATCAGATCGGCGCTGCGGTCGTCGCCGGAAATGTCGTGCGTCACGTCGAGCACGAACATGTCGGCGCGGTACAGGTAGAGCCCCGCATGGACGATGCGCCCGTCGCGGTCGGTCCACCAGCGCCGCGCGCGCATCAACACGTCGGCCATGCTGCAGTCGGCGCTGCGCGAAGCCAGCAGGCCGGCCGTCTCCTGATCCGCATAGGCTGCGGTAATTTCCTGGCGGGCTTTGTCGAGCGGGATGCGGTTGTACTTCCGGACCAGGTAGCCGACCTTGTGCCGTCCTTCGCTGCCCTTTGGAAACCGGTCGCAGGTTTCCCGCGCGACGTAGGCATCCATCACCGCGTAGGGTTCGCCGTCGTGCAGGTGTATCGTGCGGATCCGCATGTAGGCTGGCCATTCTGGCTGACCAGTCTTCAGCGTCGCAGGCAGTCCGTCGGCCGGCTCGCGCAGCAGCAGCTTGATGGTCTGGCCCGGTGCTAGGCTCAGCGGATCGTTGATCGCATCGCGCAGTTCCGCGTTGTCCGCAGCCGACACGACGTCGGCCGTCACGAAGGTGCCGCGGCCGCGTGCGCTGCTGATGAGGCCTTCGGCGCTCAGTTCGGCGAGCGCCTGGCGAACGGTGATGGTGCCCACGTTGTAGAACGCGCACAGCGCCGGAATCGGCGGCAACTGGTTGCCACGCTTCCATTCGCCCTGCTGGATCCGTCCGCGCAGGAGGCTGGCAATCTGGATGTAGAGGGCAACCCCCTTGCGCTCGACGTTCAGCGACGGATTCAATCGCGGGCTCCTGAAATGACGTCACCGCAGAACGGCCGTGCCATTCCGCGAAATGCCTAACATTCTACTCTTGGGATGTCTGAGCGAGCGCGCTTCACAGCCTGGTTGTCGCCAGATGAATCGCCGTGGAGATCATCAGTGCGGCGACGAACCCATCGAGCAGCCGCCACGCGGCCGCGTGCGCGAACAGCGGCCGGCAACGTCGGGCGGCCCACGTCAGCGACAGGAACCAGATGAACGATGCGGCGACCGCGCCGAGCGCGATCGACAGTCGCGCGTCGGCGGGCCGGCTGGCGATGATCGAACCGAGCACCAGCACCGTGTCGACCCACGCGTAAGGATTCAAAAGTGAAACAGCTGCGGTTGCGAGCGCCAAGCGCGCGAACGGTTCGGCGGCCCCCGCGTGAATGGCGTCGGGATGCTCTCTGCGGATAGCGGAACGCAACGCGAGCAGCCCGAGACACGCGAGATAGACGATGCCGCCGAGCAGTGCCGCCGACACGATGCGCGGCGTGTGTGACAGCACCGCGGCGAGACCCAGCGACCCGATCGCGATCAGCAGCGCGTCGCTTCCGGCGCAGATGCCGGCAATGATCAGTGGATACGCGCTCGACAGCGAACGCTTGATGACGAAGGTGTCTTTGGGACCAACGGACGTGAAGAGTGCTGCGCCAAGCAGCAAGCCTTCGACGAAGGCAGAGGTGTCGAGCATGGACGGGCCGACAACCTCTTAAGCTGAACCGGTGATGGTTACATTGATGAAACTATAGTCGAAAGGCTTGCCGGCGCCAATGTTCGCTCGGTCGAACTGCGCAGCGGATGCAGCGGTGCGATGCGATCGAACGGGTCCGGCAAGTCGCTGTCGGCACGTCTATCGGTATCTCGCGGATCGCGTTACCAATGTGAAACGTGTCGCGGCCGGTGCCCGCCGGTATCCCCGTTGTTACGTTACATCCTTGAATGATTTTGCCGTTGCGGCCAGATCCGACGGGTCGTGACACCCGGCAACCCGGTGGCGAGCGTGATCGGCCGGGGTTCGTCGGGTTCGCCGGGACCGCCTGCCGGCGGGCCTGAGCGGCCGTTGCCGCGGATCCGGTGCGAGATCGCCAGGATGATTTCAGCGGTGCTGGTACGGATTCTGCATGTCATCGGGCATGCACATCGCGCTGCGGCGAGCGCGAGGAGACCAGACAGCCGGGCGTGTCCGCGGACGCGCTCGCCGAACCGCAGAACGGGGCATACCATGGACGCGCGGCCTAACCAGTCAGACGCGCATTTCCAGGCTTTCCTGGCGAAGCTGCTCGAGCAGCCGCAGCAGGCCTGGAGCGCGAAGCAGCAGATCGAACTCGAGATGGCCTGTACGCTATCCACGGAGATGGTGCGCATCGCGGAACACCTGCGCGCGCACACCGCGGACTTCGACAGCTATCTCGTGCTGCTCAAGTATGCAAAGGTGCTCGATTTCATCCTGACGTCGCTGTCCGCGGGCCGGGACATCTATCCGCAGACGCTGCGCACGATCTTCAGGCTCGCCAACCTGAAGGTGAACGAGGACTATCCGGATTGAGCCGGTTGCGGCGCGCCGCATCGCGCGACGCCCCTCTTCACACCCACAGCCGATACAGCCAGAACGACTCGTCGTCGGCAAAGCGTTGCGCGAATTCGGTCGGCGAGAATCCGGTGATGCGTTTGGCTGCTCGGCTCAGGTGCGCCTGATCGGCGAACCCTTCGTCGAGCGCCAGCGTCGCCCAGTCGAGCGGATTTCCGGCCTCGACGCGATCGCGCGCCGTGAAGAACAGGCTTTCCGTCCTGACGAGCGCCTGCCAGTCGCGCAACGACCGCCCGCTATACGCCTTCACGCGCCGCTCGACCTGTCGCGGGCCATGCGTGCGCCGCCATTCGCGCGCCTGCCATGCGAGGCGCCCGACCCAGTGCCGGCCCGCGTCGCGGAGCGACGCGAGCCCTGAGCCGCCGCCCTGAAGCGCGCGCCAGCGCGGCGCGAGATACCGCTCCAGTGCGGCCAGCGCGGCCGCGTCGTCGGTAGCGTCGGTCAGCGCATCGACGAGCGGCCGCCACGCGTCGCCGAGCACTTCGCGCGCGTCGACAAAGCGGTCGTGGATATCCGGCAACCCGACACCGAACAGCGCATGCGCGGCATCGGCGGTGAAGCACGCGACGCCGCCGCGTCCGGTCGTCGGCGCCCAGCTCGTCAAGGGCTGCGACTGGCTGCCGGAAAGCGTGACGGCCGCGCCGAACGGCCGCCAGCGCGGGCCGTCCGCCGTCCGCTCGACAAGCCCCGGGGCGAGGCTGCGATGCCAGGACAGGCACACGAGCGGCGAAGCCGGGAAATGGGTCAGGCGCTGTGCGTCGCTCAGCGCGAAGCCGCGCGTATCGCGGCAGACGATCGCGACGATTGCGCCGTGCAGCGCAGGCGGCGCCGGATACAGCCGGGCGTGAGGCGGCCGGCCGCCGTTCAGCGCGCGGGGCGCACGCGCGAGCGGATCGGGGCACGGCGGCCAAGTCGGGAGTAGACCGGAGGACATGACCGCGCAGTATAGGGAGACGCGAAACGCGTGTCGATGACGTTTGCGTTCAAGACCGGCGCGCGACGAGCGCGGACAATGCGGCGCATGAATACGCGATCCCACTCCGAATGCCCATTCCATGCAGACGCGCCCGCGTCTGCACCCGTGCGTCATCCGCCCGGCGTATGGCCGCCGGGGCCGCGCGCAGGCCTGACCGGCTGGGGCCTGCTGCGCAGCATGTCGCGCGACCTGCTCGGCACGCTCGCAGCGTGGCAGCAGACGTTCGGCGACGTCGTGCACCTGCGCATGTGGCCCGAGCATGCGGTCGTCGTCACCGACCCGCAGCTCGTGCGCGAATTGCTGGTCACGCATCACGATGCGCTGGTGCGATGGGAGCGCGGCATTCGGGTGTTTGCGCAGGTCCATGGACATAGCGTTCTGATTGCCGAAGGCAGCGCGTGGCGCGACAAGCGGCACGCGCTTCAGCCGGGTTTCATGCCGAAGGCCGTCCAGGGTTTCGTCCCGACGATCGCGGCGACCGCCGGTCATGCGCTGGCGCACTGGCCCGCGCATGACTCGCACTGGCCGGTCGAAAGCGCGCTGACGTCGCTCGCGATGGACGTGATCGTGCGAACGATGTTCTCCGACGCGATCGGTGACGACACGCGTGCCGCCGAGGAGGCCGTCCGCACGGTGAGCGCGGCGGCCAACGCGGAGTTCTACCAGCCGGCGAGCGCGCCCGACTGGATGCCGTGGAAGCGGGGCAAGGCGCGGGCGCTGGCGGTGCTGAACGACCTGATCGATCGGCAACTGCATGCGCGCCTCGAATTGCCGGACAGCCGCTGGCCCGACGATCTGCTGTCGCGGCTGTTGCGTCTGCACCGGGCGGATGCGCGGGCCTGGCCGTTGCAGGCGGTGCACGACGAATGCATGACCGCGTTCCTGGCCGGGCACGAAACGACCGCGGCCGCGCTGACCTGGTGGACGTGGTGCATGGCCGCGAACCCTTCGGCCCAGGCCGCCGCGCGCGCTGAAGTCGGGCGCGTGTTGCGCGGCCGCGCGCCGACTGCGGAGACGCGGCCGCAGCTGCGCTACCTGACGCAGACGCTCGAGGAGACGCTGCGCCTGTACCCGTCCGCGCCGATCCTGATCAGCCGTCGCGCGTCGCGGCCGATCGCGTTGGGCGCATGGCAACTGCCGCCGCGGACGCTGTTCATGCTGCCGCTGCAGCTCATGCATCGTGACGCGCGATGGTTCCCGGATCCGGACGCGTTCCGGCCCGAGCGTTTCGCCGACGACGCGCCGGCGATTCCGCGCGGCGCGTACATGCCGTTCGGCACCGGTCCGCGCGTGTGTCTCGGGCAGCATCTGGCGTTGACCGAGATGACGGTGATCGCCGCGATGGTGCTGCAACGCTACGTACTGTCGATACCGGCCGGCATGGCGGCGCCGCGTCCGGTGCTGAACGTGACGTTGCGGCCGGACCGGCCGCTGCATCTCGCGGTGGATGCGATTGCTGACATCGCGAGCCGAACCTAGACGGTCGCGATGAGCAGTTCCTCGGCGTTTTCCGGCGGGCGCAGGCCGTCCGTCCTGCCGGAAAAATAGCGCTGCGCCAGCGCAGCCGCGGAAACGTGCCGGGCATCGCCAAAGCCGGCGTTCCGCGCGAACGCGATGATCTCGGCCGGCGTGTAGAAGCTGATGAACGGCGTCCCGCTGGCGCGCGCACCCTTGGCCGCCAGCTCGAGCCCGGGGCGCACGTCGGGATCGGCGAGTTCCAGCGGCAGCAGGAACGTCATCGCGAGCATCGATCCCGGCGCGAGCGCCGCAACCTCGCGCAGCGTGGCTGCATTCGCTTCGTCGGTCAGATACATGCTGACGCCGGTGGACACGACGATCGCCGGCTTGCCGCTGTCGAAGCCGGCAGCCGAAAGGGCGTCGCGCCACGAACCGCCTGCTTCGAAATCGACGGGGACGAAGCGCAGCCAGTCCGGAACGCCGAAGCCGAGTTCGACGAGACGCTGCCGTTTCCACGCCTGCGGGCCCGGCCGGTCGACCTCGAACACGTGGAGGCCGGATGCGACGTCGGGCCGGCGTTGCGCGAAGCTGTCGAGTCCGGCGCCGAGGATCACATACTGAGTCAGCCCGCGCGCGGCCTGCTCGACGACGAGATCCTCGATGAAGCGGGCCCGGGCGACGATCGACGCGCGGAACGGCCGCGTGAACTGAGGATCCATGTCGCCACGGCGCTGCCAGCCCGGATCGGGCGCCAGCAAGCGCAGGCCGATTTCGTCCTCCAGCACATGCGGATGTGCATCGACTTCCCGATGCAGCGCGCGCCACAGCGCGACCCGAGCGGCGGTGCTGTCCGGCGCGATGTCGTGACGGTCGCTCATGAACGCGACCTCATTGACCGGTTGACAGTGGTCACGAACACGGCTTTGATGCGGTGGGTTTCCATGTCATGCCTCCTTTTCTTCGTGATCGCCACTCGGACTGGCGCGCTTCGAGATGATCACGGAAGCATGCTCACGGTGTCAAACGGGCATATGAGGGCGCTGACTTGGCGGAGAGGCTGAAACGAAACGCGCCGCTTCAGGTGAAGCGGCGCGTTCAGTGTGTGCGGGGCGTGCAGGGCGGCGAGCCGGCGGGTCGGTGCCTGCCCGCGCACCCGGAACGAGTGCGGCGGGCTCGGCCGTCGCGACGCGGCGTCATGCTCAGCTGCCGAAGTAGACGTTGCAGAAGCTCACCGGACCGACGCAGGCGTTCGGGTCTTCGTTCTTCGATTGCGAGCGGTCGACGCGGCCTGCGGCCTGGACGGCCTCGGCGCGGTTCGCCTGTTGCGGTGCGTGGTCGGCCGGCGCCGGTTGCGCGTGTGCGACGGCGGCGGTAAGCGACAGGGCAACGAGGGCGAGGTGCAGCGGCTTCATTTCAGTTTCTCCTGGGTGTTTGCCAGTCTCGCTGGCAGTGATGAAACTATAGGCTCGTACTGCTTAGAGATTAATCACCGCCGCTGGAGAGCTTATTTGCATCCGCAACAAGGATCGTGCGCAATACGAATTCAATGCAATGGGATTCAATGGCGCTCAACGGCGATGCCGGTTGAACGGCGCATCCTTGTCGAGCAGCGCGCTGCGCATGAAGTGCAGGCAGCCGACGATGCGTTGCATTCGGCGGCGTTCGTCGGGAACCGCATGCCACGCGATCAACGTGTGCTGAGCCGCGCGGATCGCTAGGTTCACCGATTTCAGCGTGCGTGCGTGATGGCTCGGCGATGGATCGTCGAAGAAGCGCGGCAATTCTTGCAGCACCGTGTCGATCGAACCCGTCCAGCGCAGCGTCTGCAGCGGCTTCGACGCGCAGAACGCCTGCAGTTCGTCGCGCAGGTCGATCACCGCGTGTCCGACCTCGAGCGTCGCGAGCATCCAGCGCAGTGCGTCGCGATGCTGGCGCGTGCGCCGCACGAGCAGCGTGCGCAACTGCGCCATCAGGTCGTGCGTGCTCGACTGGAAGCGCTGCGCGAGGCCGGCCGGCGCGCCTTCGCACGCGAGTGTCACCTGGCGGCGCAGGTCATGTGCGATGCGGCCCGTCAGCCACGGCATGTGCGTGGGGAACACCACCGCAAAGACGATCGAGCACACGAGCATCGCGACGACGATCGCGAGCCCGTTGTTGATCAGCACCTCGGGCGTATAGGCGATCACGTTGTCGGGGCCCGCGAGCAGGCAGAAGAACACCGCGAAGCCGATCCCGTAGCCTGACATCCCGGGCCGCATCGCGAGGAATGCGCCGAAGCCGAGCACCGGCGCGAGCGTCGCGCACAGCAGCGGGAACCCGTCGATGTTCGGGTACACGTAGCACAGGAACAGGTAGCCGACGAGCGTCGCGAACGCGGCGCCGACGCTCATCTGCGCGACGAACTTCGGCGCGCGCGGCGAAGTCGAGCTGAGCGCGCACGCGATCGCGGTGCCGATCACGGCGAGCGAGCCGCTCGGCCATTGCGATGCGATCCAGAACGCGCTCATCGCGCCGACCGCGACCACGGTGCGCAGGAACGTGAAGCCGATGAAGAAGCGGTTCGTCTTCACTGCATAGTGCGTGACCGTGCGCTCGAACGCGTGATCGTCCTGGTCGAGCGATGCGTAGGTATCCGCATAGCCGAGAAACTCGCCGACGAAGCGATACATCAGTTCGATCGCAGTGTCGTAGTCGAGCAGGCCGCCCGCCGCATGATCCTCGATCTCGCGGCGCGACGCGCGCGCGCCTTTCGGCAGCGCCGTGTGAAAGCGTCGCAATTCGAGCAGCGCGCCGGTCGCGCGGGCCGGGCCGTCGCGCAGTTCGTCGTGCAGCGCCGCGAGCCGTTCCGCCAGCGCATCGACGTGCGGCGCGAGCGCCGCGAGCACCGCATCGGCGTGGCTGGCGCGCAGGCGTTTGACGAGCTGGTGCAGCGCGTGCAGCCGCGTGCACGCGTTCATGAACTCGCTGTTGAGCCGCGCGAGCCGGCGGCTGCGTGCGCGGATGTGCGGATCCTCGAACGACGCGAACGCACGGTTGGCCTCGAAGCCGACGATCTCGTCGACGAAATCGGCGAACTGGCGTTCGAAAGCGCCGCGCTCGATGTCGCCCGCGAGCGCGTTGGCTGCGAACCCCGCGAATTTCGCGTGGCGCGCGCTCAGCGAGCGCATCAGCGCCTTCGCCGAACTGAGCGGCAGGATCAGCGCGCTGACGACGCCGGAGCAGACGATGCCGAGCGCGACTTCGGCCGCGCGCGTCAGCGCGGACAGGAACAGCGTCTGCGGGGTCATCACCGCGGGCAGCCCGATCAGCGCGGCCGTGTAGCCGGCGAGCACGAACCCGTACCAGCGGAAGTGGCGGTTGCGCACCGCGAGCGCGATGCAGCCGCCGATCCACAGCGTGATGCCGGCCATGTAGAGCTCGGGCTGCTGCGCGAACAGGCCGCCGAGCGCGAGCGCGGCGACGAGGCCGGCCGCGGTGCCGAGCACGCGATAGAAGCTCTTCGCGAACACCATCCCGGACAGCGGCTGCATCAGCACGAACACGGTCGTCATCGCGGTGCGCGGCTGCGACATCTCGAGCCGCATCGCAATGCCCATCGCGAGCAGCGCCGCGAGCACGGTTTTCGCGAGGTGCAGCCAGATCAGCCCGTCGCTCGCGGCCCAGTCGCGCGCCACCTTGCCGAGGGGATCGAGCCAGCGTCCCCATCGTTGGAGGCCGACGGAAGGTGACTCGATCGCTGGTTGTGGCTTCATGACTGGAGAGGGCGCACCCGGCGCCGGGCGGCTCGCCGCGGCTCGGCCGAACGCGCCCGTTCGACTGGTGAGGCGCCGATTGTAGGAGCGTCGCGCACGCACATTAACGCAGCGGCGGGGAAACGATAGTTGCAGCCAAGGTAACAATCCATCTCAATTCGTGGAGGAAAATAGCGGCTCCTACACAGGTGGTTCACAGGAATGGATACGCTTCAGAACATGCGGGTGTTTACGCGCGTCGTCGAGACGGGCAGTTTCACCGCGGCCGCACAATCGCTGAATTCGACGACGGGCGCGATGTCGCGTGCGGTGTCGGAGCTCGAGGTGCGGCTGCGCACCCGCCTGATGAACCGCTCGACGCGCCGCCTCGCGCTCACGTCAGCCGGCGAGAGCTATCTGCGGAGCTGCCGGCAGATCCTTGCCGACGTCGACCGCGCGGAAGAAGAGGCGAGCTGTGCGCATGAGCGGCCGGCCGGCGTGCTGCGCATGCGCAGTTTCGCAAGCGTCGGCCATCACTATGTGCTGCCCGCGCTGACGCGCTATCACGCGCAGTATCCGGACGTATCGGTCGAGCTGTCGCTGTCGCAGCGGATGCCGGACCTGTTCGACGGCACGAGCGACATGGCGGTGGTGACCGCATCGTCGCTGCCCGATTCCGAGCTCGTATCGCATCTGCTCGGCTCGACGTTCAGCATCCTGTGCGCGTCTCCCGACTACGTGTGCCGGCATGGTGCGCCGTCCCGCCCGCAGGACCTCGGCGCGCATGCGTGCCTGACGCTGCGCACGCCCGCGTTCCCGACGCACGAATGGCTGCTCGAAGGGCCGGACGGCGTCGAGCAGATCCACGTCACGGGCCCGGTGCAGACCAATACCGCCGAATCGCTCGCGCTCGCGATCCGCGACGGGATCGGCATCGGGATGCTGCCGCTGTACGCCGCGATCGATGCGCTGCGCGACGGTACGCTCGTGCGCGTGTTGCCGGAGCACATCCTGCAGAAGATGAACGTGTATGCGCTGTATCCGTCGCGCCGGTTCGTCGACGCGAAAGTGCGGACCTGGGTCGAATTCCTGCGTGCCGAGGTGCCCGGCATGATCGCGCGCGACGTCGAGATGCTGGGCCAGCTTGGGCACGAGGCACAGGCTGCCTGACGGGTGGCGCGTTGGCGCGTCGCTGTGCTGATGCGTCAATGCGCTGACGAGTCGATGCGTTGACACGTCGATACGCGGCCGCGGTCACTGCTGACGCGCCAACGCACGTGCTTCCCGCATCGATTCACGGCATCGATTCACTACTTCGATTTACCGCTTCAGTTTCCTGCTTCATTCCGTTCGGGCTCCTCGCCCGCATGCTTCAGCGCGAGCATGCGGGCGGAGTCCGTTGCGCGCGCGTCACAGGGACGGCTTCACCGCCGAACCGGCTTGCGCACCGGGTGCGCCGGCCGGACCGTATGCGGCTTCGGCAGCCTTGTGTTCGGCGAGCCGCTTTGCGGCAAGGCGTTGCTGCGCGGCCATGATGTCGTCCGGGTAGTTGCCCGCGTCGCCGAGCGACGGGTTGTAGCCGACGGATTCGAGGTCGTACAGTTCCTGCAGCACTTGCGCGCGCGTGACGGGCGACTTCGACGATTGGGCGAACGACAGCGCAGGTGCGGCGAGCAGGACGGCTGCGGCGGTGGCGACGACGAGCGATTTCATGATTTTTCCTCCGGGATATTGGATGCGGTCCGGAGATTGACAAGTGATCCGAACCGTTGAGGCAAGTCTACGCAGCGGCGGCGCGCGTAAAAACCCCGATTCCAGACAGTCTGCCTTCCAGAACGAACAACATTGGACGGGCGATCGACATGCATCGCGCGCCGTCGTCACGCGCGCATGAAACGAAAAACCCGCCTTCGCAGGCGGGTTTCGTGTTTCGGCAGACAGCCGGGCCAGGAGGCACAGGGGCTCAGAAGCGCGTGCGCATGCCGATCGTGCCGACGACCTGGTTCGCGGTGCTCGACGCGCCGCCCGACGTGTTGATGAACGCCTGGTAGCCGCGGCCGGACGCGTGCTGGTACATCGCTTCCGCGTACAGGTCGGTGCGACGCGACAGCTTGTAGACGGCCTGCAGGTCGACCTGATGCCACTTCGGATCGGTGCCGTGCTTGCTGTCGGGGTTCGACACGCTGGCATCCGTGTACACGTATGCGGCGCCGAGGCTGACGGCCGGCGTCACCGCGTAGCGGACGTTCACGTCGTAGTTGTTGAACGCGATCTGGCCGGTCGAGCCGAACGAGCCCGAGTTGTCGTATTGCGAGCGCGTATACACGAAGCCGACGGTGGCCGGGCCGAACACGTAGCTGACGCCGCCGCCGTACGAACGCATGCGGTCCGCGCCGATCGACCAGCCGCCCTGGCTCAGGCTTTTCCCTTCGGCGACGTCCGTCGCGCCCGGGCTCGCGCTCGTCGAGCCCTTCGTGCCGTTCATCTGCAGGTACGCACCGGCCAGCTTCAGCGGGCCGTTCGTGTAGCTCGCCGCGACGCTGTACGCGCGGTTGCTGGCGAAGTTCGTCGAGTTCGAGAAGCCGTACAGCGCGCCGACCTTGAAGCCCGCGTACGTGTCGCTCGTGTACTTGACTGCGTTGTTGATACGCAGCGAATGGTTCAGGTTGTCGTTGTCGAACGGATGCGCGAAGCCCGTGTCGCCGAAATCGCCCGAGGTTGCCGACAGCGGTGCGACGAAGTCGACCATCGTGTCGTACTGGCGGCCGAGCGTCAGCGTGCCGTAGCCGCTCTTGCTCAGGCCGACGTACGCATGGCGACCGAACATCTTGCCGTCCTGGCCAAGCGCGCCGTTGTTGACGTTGAAGCCGTTCTCGAGTACGAACAGCGCCTTCAGGCCGCCGCCGAGATCTTCGCTGCCGCGCAGGCCGAAGCGGCTGCCGTTGATCGTGCCGCTGGCCATGCGCCATTGGGAAGCGCCATTCACATTATTGGTGTAGGCGATACCGGCATCGATCAGGCCATACAGCGTGACCGAGCTTTGCGCGTGTGCGAGCGGGGCGAACAGCGCGGCGGTGGCGGCGCCGGCAAGAAGGGTTTTTTTCATGTAAAGGCTCCTGCGTGTGGGACTGGGAACAAGAAATTCGGCGCCAGTATAGGGACGCACCCACGCGGATTCCGGCGGCGCGGCGCGAGCGCACCGTTGCAGAACCAGCAAGAGTGATTCACACCGTTGTCATAAATCGCGCGGCACGCCGATTGCCGGGGGGACGGTGTGCTTCATGCGCGACGCACGCGTGCCGTGCCGCGCAGTGTTGTGGTGCGGTTGCAACATCGCGCGTGATCGCGCCGGCAGTTGATCGATGCCGCGCACGCGCGGAGAATGGGCGCGTCACGCCATCGATCCCTTTCGAAACACGCGTCCGTCGCGGCGACGCACGGCCGCTTCATGCCAGGACCCCCACATGAACCTGTTCAACGTACGCCTGCGCGGCCGCGACGGCCTCTTCACGATCGGCATCGACGCGGGAACGATCTCGCGCATCGATGCGCAGCCGGCCGCGATCGCGCCTGCGAGCGGCGACGACATCGACGCGGGCGGCCGTCTTGCGATCCCGCCGCTCGTCGAGCCGCACATTCACCTCGACGCGGTGCTCACGGCCGGCGAGCCGGCCTGGAACATGAGCGGCACGCTGTTCGAGGGGATCGAGCGCTGGGCCGAGCGCAAGGCGACGATCACGCACGACGACACGAAGGCGCGCGCGCATGCGGCGATCGGCATGCTGCGCGATCACGGGATCCAGCACGTGCGGACTCACGTCGACGTGACCGATCCGTCGCTGGCCGCACTGAAGGCGATGCTCGAGGTGAAGGACGAGGCGCGCGGGCTGATCGATCTGCAGATCGTCGCGTTCCCGCAGGAAGGGATCGAATCGTTCGACGGCGGCCGCGCGCTGATGGAGCAGGCGATCGACATCGGCGCGGATGTCGTCGGCGGCATTCCGCACTTCGAGAACACGCGCGAGCAGGGCGTGAGCTCGATCCGTTTCCTGATGGATCTCGCCGAGCGCACCGGCTGCCTCGTCGACGTGCATTGCGACGAAACCGACGATCCGCATTCGCGCTTTCTCGAGGTGCTCGCCGAAGAGACGCGCGTGCGCGGAATGGGCGCGCGGGTGACCGCGAGCCATACGACCGCGATGGGTTCGTACGACAACGCGTATTGCTCGAAGCTGTTCCGGCTGCTCAAGCGCGCGGGCCTCAGCTTCATCTCGTGTCCGACCGAGAGCATCCATCTGCAAGGGCGCTTCGACACCTTCCCGAAGCGGCGCGGCGTCACGCGCGTCGCGGAGCTCGACCGCGCCGGCATCAACGTGTGCTTCGGACAGGATTCGATCAAGGATCCGTGGTATCCGCTCGGCAACGGCAACATCCTGCGCGTGCTCGACGCGGGGCTGCACATCTGCCACATGATGGGCTACGAGGACTTGCAGCGCGCCCTCGACTTCGTGACCGATCACAGCGCGGCCGCGATGCATCTCGGCGAGCGCTACGGCATCGCGGTCGGCCGGCCTGCGAACCTCGTCGTGCTCGATGCGGACAGCGACTATGACGCGCTGCGCCGGCAGGCGAAGGCGGCGCTGTCGATCCGCGGCGGCAAGGTGATCATGCGGCGCGAACCGGAGCGGATCGCTTATCCGGCGTGATTTTGCGGGGTGACGTTTGGTTTGGCGGCAGTGGGGGCGGCGCGGCAGGCGCGTTCGCCCGCCGCCCCAGTCCGGCTCCCGGCTCCCGTTTCCCGGTCTTCGCAGCACGCTGTTGCGTCGCACGCGCATCGAAGCGCGTCCGCGGGTTCTGTGCCAGAATCCGCGCGATCCGCGCATGCACAAGAACGACACCGGCGCGGCCGCTCATATCAGGAAACGAGGAGTACAAGTTGATTCAGCGCATTTCCCGCTTTTTCACGCAGGTGGTCCACCGCGTGCTGCCCGATCCGTTGATTTTCGCGATCCTGCTGACAATCGTGACGTTCGCGCTCGCATTCGGCCTCACGCCGAATTCGCCCGCGCAGTTGACGACGATGTGGGGCTCGGGCTTCTGGAAGCTGCTCGCGTTCTCGATGCAGATGGTGATGATTCTCGTCACCGGGCACGCACTCGCGAGTTCGCCGCCGGTCAAGCGCGCGCTCGTCGCGCTCGCGAGTGCCGCGCGCACGCCCGGGCAGGGCGTGATGCTCGTCACGTTCGTCTCCGCACTTGCATGCGCGATCAACTGGGGATTCGGCCTGGTGCTCGGCGCGATGCTCGCGCGCGAGGTCGCGCGGCGCGTGGCAGGCAGCGACTACCGGCTGCTTGTGGCGTCCGCGTACATGGGCTTCCTGAGCTGGCATGGCGGCCTGTCGGGCTCGATTCCGCTCGTCGCGGCGACGAAGGGCAATCCGATGGAGAAGACCATCGGACTGATTCCGGTGTCGCACACGCTCTTCACCGGCTACAACGCGTTCGTGACGATCGGTCTGATCGTGATGCTGCCGTTTCTCGCGCGCCTGATGATGCCGAAGCCGGAGGACGTGGTCAGCGTCGATCCGGCGCTGCTCGCGGAGCCGCCGAGCGTCGAGCGCAAGCTCGGGCCGGACGCGACGCTCGCCGAGCGGCTGGAGGAAAGCCGCCTGCTGGCGGTGCTCGTCGCGGCGTTGTGCGCGGTGTTCCTCGTGCTGCGCTTCGCGCAGAAGGGCTTCGCGCTCGACATCGACACCGTGAACCTCGCGTTCCTCGCGGCCGGCATCCTGCTGCATCGCACGCCGATGGCGTACGCGCGGGCGGTGGCCGGCGCCGCGCGCGGCGCGTCGGGGATCATGATCCAGTTTCCGTTTTACGCGGGCATCCAGGCGCTGATGGACCATTCGGGGCTCGCGGGCGTGATCACGAAGTGGTTCGTCGACGTCGCGAACGTCCACACGTTCCCGCTGCTTGCGTTCCTGAGTTCGGCGGTGATCAATTTCGCGGTGCCGTCGGGCGGCGGCCATTGGGTCGTGCAGGGACCGTTCGTGATGCCGGCCGCGCAGGCGCTCGGCGCGGACCTCGGCAAGGCGGCGATGGCGATCGCGTACGGCGAGGCGTGGACCAACATGGCGCAGCCGTTCTGGGCGCTGCCGGCGCTCGCGATCGCGGGGCTCGGCGTGCGCGACATCATGGGTTATTGCGTGACCACGCTGCTGTTTTCCGGCGTGGTGTTCGTCGCCGGGATGTATCTGTTCTGAGCGGCGGCGCGGGCCCGGCGGTGACGCCGGGCCCGTCGGCAGGACTCACCGCACCGGTTCGTCGGTGAGGGTTTGCAGGAACGCTTCGATATCCTTGATATCCTGCGCCGACATCGCGGGCACGTCGCCGGGCTTGCGGTCGAACGGCGCGTCGGTCACGTCGATGTTGGCGCGATACGGCGCGGGCAAGTCGTCGTACGCATCGATCTTGCCGTCCGGGCCGCGCGGATAGAACTTCTCCGGCGCGAGATTGCGCTCGTTGTAGAACGCCATCACCTGGTCGAGCGAGTGGAACACGCCGTTGTGGAAGAACACGTGGCGGGTCGCCGCGTTGCGCAGTGTCGGCGTGAGGAACATCCCGCAATACTGCGTCTGGTCCTTCAGGTCCGTACGGAACGGGCCGCACAGCCCGAGGTCGTGAAACGCCGGATCGCGGTTCTGCGCGAGCAGCCGGTTGCGCGGCGCGCCGAGCGCTTCGTACTGGAAGTCGGTGAACATCGGCGGCAGACCGTCGGCGCCCGGCTTCGACAGGTGGCATCCCGCGCAATTCGCCTTCGCGGGATCGTTGAAGAGTTTAAGCCCGCGCAGTTCCGCCTGCGTGAGGCGCGTGCGGCCTTCGAGCCAGCGGTCGTACTTGCTGTTGTACGGGTGGAACGACGGATCCTCGACCTGATAGCGCGCGATCGCGAACATCGCTTCGGACACCGCGAGCTGCGCGCTGTCGAACACGCGCGGCCCGAACAGTTGCAGGAAGCGTGCGCGGTGCGGCGACTGCGCGAGCTTGCGCGCGACATCGTCGACGTTCGGGTTCGCCATCTCGACCGGATTCAGCAGCGGGCCGAACGCCTGCTGCTGCAGCGTGTCCGCGCGGCCGTCCCAGAACATCCCGCCCTGCGGCACGAGCTGCGGCGCGGCTGACGTGCCGGCCACCTTCTGCGCCTTCACGACGCCAGCCGCCGCCGACGCCTGCTGCGCGACGCTCGCCGCGTCGTCGTTTTCGCTCGCATCGGGGCCGATGCTGAAGTTCGGCTGCCGGTACAGGTACATCAACGACGGCGGCGGCCGGTAGCCGTGCAGCGTCATCGCGATCCCGCCCGGCTGCACCTCGAGCGCGTTCGGCGGCCCGAACGCGTGATCGGGGCTGTGGCAGGACGCGCACGACTGCTTGCCGGACGCCGACAGCGCCGGATCGAAGAACAGCGCGCGTCCGAGCTGCGCGACCGCGGACAGCGGCGCGACTGCTGGGCGCTGCAGCACGATCGGGTGCGGGTTCGCGCCGGTCACGCCCTCGACGAGGTTGCCGATCGCGGCGGGCGTGTGCGTGGGGAACGCGATCGCGAACGCGGCGAAGCCGAGCACGCCGGCACCAAGCGCGAGCGCAGCGCGGCGCACGAAGCGAAGAGGGCGGCGCGGCGCGGCGGTGCCGGCGTCGGGCGTGTCTGGTGCGTCGGGTGCGCCAGGCGGCGGAAATGCAGGACGGGCGGTCATGCGATCGAGGCTGAAGTCGGGCGCCGCGAATGCGGCGCGTTGAAATGGAAACGGCCGGCGCATTGCGCGCCGGCCTGCCGGGTGACGTCGACGATCAGATCGCCGGTGCCGAACTCAGCGCGGTGCCGAGCGTCGGGTCGAGATACAGCGGCGTCGTGTTCGGCTTCGACATGAAGTCGAACAGGCCGCGCAGGTCGCCTGCCGACGCGTCGAACGAACCGCCGCCGATGCGCTGGCTGCCGAGCCAGTTGTCCTCGATGAAGCGCACGACCGATGCCTGGTCGACCATCGTGTGGTCGACGTAGTTCTGCTTCGCGTACGGCGAGATCACGACGAGCGGAATCCGCACGCCCGGGCCGCAGCGGCCGTTGACCGGCTGGCCGTTCACGCCCGCGGGTTGCGTGCCCGTGCCGCACTTGCCGTTGCCGTTCACCTGGTCGACCGCATCGAACGACGCGCGCGTCGGGCTCGCATAGACGTGGTCGTACCAGCCGTCCGAATCGTCATAGGTGACGATCACGGCGGTGTTCTGCCAGTCGGGCTGCTGCTGCAGGAAGTTGACGACCTTCGTCACGAACGCCTGCTCGTCGAGCGGATCGGAATAGCCCGCATGCGCGTCCTGCGCGGCCGGCGCCTTCAGGAAGCTGACCGACGGGAAGTTGCCGCCCTTCACCGCGGCGAAGAAGTCGTCGGTGTCGTACTGGTGGTTCGCCGGTTCGGCCGTCTTGCCGTCCGTCTGGAGGCTCGAGCCGATCGCGGCGACCGAGCTCGGCCGCGTGTGCTGCGGGTTCGCCGTCGACGCGTAGTACTGGAACCAGTTGTGGTGCGGGATGTAGTCGGACGTCGCGGCGTTCACCGCGGTCGCGACCGTGGTGCGGCTGCAGCCCGTCGTGCCGTTGCCGTTCACGGTCGACAGGTTGAAGCCGCCCATGAAGCCGCCCCACGTGATGTTCGCGGTGTTCAGCAGGTCGCCGATGTTCTTGCCGCTCATCATCGCCTGGTCGGTCGTGCTCGAGCACACGTCAAAGCCCGGGTCGACGTCGTTGATCATCGTGAAGCCGCCCTGGCTGTCTTTGATGTAGTACGAGCTCGCGGCGAGCGTCGACGGTTGCTTCGACGTCTTGACGATCTGCATCCCGTTGGTCTGGCCGGAGATCACGTTCAGCGCGCCCGGCGTCGACGGGCCGTACGACGTCGTGTACATGTTGTCGCTCATCGCGAAGCGCTGCGCATAGTTCCACAGCGCGGTCACCGTGTTGCCGTCGAAGTAGCCCATCACCTGGCCCTTCGTGCCGAACGCGCCGGCGCCGCCGGACGAGCCGCGGCCCGTGTATTTCGGGAACAGGTCGGCGAGGCCGTTGTCCTCGGCTTGCTGTTCGGCCGTGTACGCGTGGTTCTGGTCGGCGGTCGCGGCCTGCGTGCGGTCGAGGCGGAACGGGTTCGCGGCGTCGGTGCCGTTCGCGGTGTTCGTGAGGTTCGGGTTCGCGGTCAGCAGCGTGCCCGTCAGGCCGTTGACGGTGGGCGTGCCGGCCGCCGCGGTGAACGCCGGTTCGCCCGGCGGGTTGGTCGCGCTCGGGTAGGTGCCGAAGTAGTGGTCGAACGACACGTTTTCGCCGTAGATCACGACGAGATGCTTGATCGGCGTGGCGGTCTGCAGCGCATCCTGCGACGACACCGAGGCGGCGGCCGGTGTCGAGTTGTCGTTGCCGCCGCATGCGAACAGCGCGAAGACGGCGCCGGCGCAGGCGGTGACGAACAAGGCTTGACGGAACATCGTGAAGGACTCCATTCGAGCGGGTCATGGAAATGATCGGCCCCGGAACGGCAGCGGGCGCGATGGCGAGCACGCGCATTGAAACAGCCTGGTATGAAGATATGGGGGCGGAGCGGTTTCGCGGGCATTGCTCGGCGATATCGTTTTCATTACGGGGACATTTGCGTAGAAAGTGAAATGAAATAATCGGGGAGGTGCCATCTCGGCGCGCGCGATGTGCTTAGCCGAGCGGACACGCGGTGCGGCGCCGGTTGGCCGGGTGGCTCGTGAATAGCGCTCGAAGGCGGCTCGCAGCGACTTTGACATTCGTATGATGAATTCATATGATGAATGCCTCGACCGGTAGCGACCGCTGCGCTGCCCCGATCCCGTCATGGAGCCTGCTGGATGCCGATACCCGTCCTGTTCGCCGTCCTGTGCGCGGCGCTGCTGCACGCATCGTGGAACGCGCTCGTGCGCAGCAGCGGCGACCGGCTACGCTCGGCCACCACGCTGACCGTTGCGATGGGCGTGTTTGCCGCGCTGCTTCTGCCTGCGTCGCTGCCGCTTGTGCCGGCGAGTTGGCCGTACGTCATTGCGTCGGCCGCGATCCACGTCGTGTACAACCTGCTGCTCGTGTATTCGTACGAGCATGGCGACCTGAGCGTCGCGTATCCGATCGCACGCGGCACCGCGCCGCTACTGGTCACGCTTGGCGCGGGCGTGTTTGCCGGCGAGGCACTGGGCACGGGCGCACAGTGCGGCCTCGTGCTGATTTCGGCAGGGATCGTGTCGATCGGCCTCGATCGAGAAGCGGTATCGTCGCGCCGGATGGGGAAGGTGCTGCCGGCCGCGCTTGCAACTGGCGTGTCGATCGCGGCCTACAGCGTGGTCGACGGCATCGGCGTGCGGCACAACGGCGATGCGATCGGCTATGCGGCGTGGACCTTCGTGCTGACCGGGATCATGATGGCCGCTTACTATCGCGTGCGCAGAGGCTCGCTGCGGTTGTCGGAGAATCGCGCGGAACTCGTGAAGGCGGGATGCGGTGGCGTGTTCGCGGCGCTCGCGTACGGGATCGTGATCTGGGCGATGCAGCACGGCCCGATGGGGCCGGTGTCGTCGCTGCGCGAAACGAGCGTGGTGTTCGCGGCGCTGATCGCGCGGCTTTATCTGGGCGAGCGCCTGTCGGTCCGGCGCGCGGGCGGTTGTGTGGTGATCGCGGCCGGCGCGTTGTTGATTAGCGCGTTTGAGGTTGTGAGGTAAGGGCTTGAATGAAAACGGCACCGCATGGTGCGGTCCTTGTTGAGTGCAACGTATTACGTCAGTGCGCCTTAGGGACGGGGTTTAGGTTTGGGCAACAGTGGTTCGGGCATCCCGGACTTACGTTGACCTCAACGCGCCGTCCAGTTTGGTCAAACTCGTCAGCCTTGAAAATTCGACCGATGAAATCGCTTCTTTCGCCCCGGATCGAAAACTGACGTAGCGCATTCATCACGTTTTCCGCTCGTCGCGTTGCAAGCTGTTCGGCGTGCCGTTCGGATTGTTCGGCCAGTCCGACAAGCCACACAGTGTCAATAATCGGAAAGCTATAGTGCATGTCATTGGACCATGCGGACAACCTCGCTAGTTCGGCAATTGAAATCTCGCTCGAATCAGCATCGAACCGAATATCGATGTAGCGGGCGGGAAGATTCGACGGACCGTCGCATGCGAGCGCCGGATGTGCGCAGCTCAACGCAAGCGCGACGGCAATTAGGAATTTAATCACCATCGACAACATACCACTCGATGCTGTCGGCATTGCTGATTGCCAAGTTAGGATGTGATTAGGAAGGAATCGCGTGATTGTGTATTGATCGTCGGTGGATGGAATGTCGAAATTGCAGGGCGGTGAATGAACAAGTCCGCGATCGTGCCGGCCTTGTTGCTTACTTTATCGCGTAATCGTCGGCGCGTAGAGGTCACGCGACTTGCCCTAAGTAGGGTGTGACGTAGGGCGCGAGATAGAACAGGACCGAGAACAACGTCAACACGAAAAATGCGAATCCCCATCGACGCCCCGACCATCGCTTGAACACCACCACGTTCAATGCTGCGAACGCGATGGCGGGCCATAGCAGCGTGGCGAGCATGCCCAGCAGGAACTTTGCATGCGATGCGCAGTGTTCCGCGTCGTTGCAGCCAGTCGCATGTGATTTCACCTCGGGCCAACGGATTTGATTGAGAATATAGACGGTCGCCCATGTGATGAGTAAGCCCCACACGAACCCTAGAACGGCGAACGAGAGTCGTTTCACTTCTTCGAATTTCTCTGGGACACTATGCGGATCGACTGATGAAGCCTCAACAATGCTCTCCCGTCAAGCTACTAGCCCGTGCAGCAATTATTGCGGCATCCGGGGCTAACTTGAACGGTAACCTCACGAGTTTCCGTACTCGCATCAGCAGTACTATTAGTTGGGTAGATCTGAGTCTTTATCTGAAATGGTGCGATTATCAGACCATCATCTATGATGCTTTTTGTTACCGCAGAGGCACGTTTGATTGCAAGTTGATCGGGGTCGATTTCATTTTTGGATGCACTGCCAATTATATAGGTCCAGTTTTGAATGGAGTACTTCGAATTTATCTCGGAAACCCACTGTTTGAGTCGCTTTTGCTCTAATGGAGTGATTTGATAGCTATTCGACTCGAAGGCGACAAAAAATTGCTGTGTCGGTTGATTTTGCGATTCCTGGCACTCTGCGATAGTATTTTCGGATAAAGAAAGTAAAGCTGCAATCGGTGCAGTTAATATTGCGGTGAAAATTTTCATGTTGATTCAGATCGTCACCGGTTCGGCCCTAGGGACCTCGTTCGAATCACTGTCGAACTGAACGTTGATGTATTGGCCCGGAAGGTTTTTCGGTCCCTCGCACGCGAGCGCTGTATGTGCGCAGCTCGACACGAGCGCGGCGGCAGTTAGGAATTTAGTTTTCACATCCCATCAGGATAGGGAGCGCGTAGGGCGCGAAGTGGATCAGTTGAGAACGCCCATCTCCACAGGCGGCCAATGGGTATCACTGAATTGCCTTGCTTCGCGGCGTAACGCGCGGGTCGTCACAGAGCCTTTGGCACCCGCCCCGGCAAAGCGGGGCTAGTTCGATGTCGATCTGGTACAAATCTAGTTTTCCATCGCTTTTCCTCACCATATCATCGGTAAATGTCTTTTTGTCAATAATGATGTTATCATTCTTGATTCCAAGTTGCTTTAGATACGCGCTAGCAACCTTCGCGCGCTCGTCCTTAAGGTGTTCACCGTCCCGTTCCTTCGTATATGCTCCCGATATGATGACGGCTTGAATTTCTACGTCCGGCCATTTTTTAGCCTCGATTACTGCGTCTGCGATTTTCAGTCTGTCAGAATTGGTAACGTCTGTGCTGTTGAGTGGCAACGGGATTCGGACTGATTCTCCAATCGTGCACGCGTGTGCTGGAGCGACGCCAACGCAAGCGGATAGCGCGAGCGCGGACGATGCACGACGGATGATATTTTTGATATGGGTTTTCATTTCATGACTTTTTTGTCAAAGGTTGCAATGTATCCCGTAATGCTATCTGCATTTCGAATTGCACTATCGGGATTGCTCATTGCGAAAATCCTCAATCCGGATTCGGTGTCGGAATACATGATGTCATCGGAATTGAAAGTGTCGATGTAGTGTGTGCATTCGTGGATTAGGGTTTTAACCTTCGATGCTGTCCATAGGTCGCCATTTGAAATCGTGCAAAACTTTGAATAAATGGCAATGATTCGCTTTTCGGAGTCTGGTTTGCATACTCCAGCCGTGTTGCTACCGCTGTCGGGTACTACGCTACAGGTGAGCTGTTTATTCATGGAGTCATCCCATCGAACGACGTTCTCTGGCACAAGCTCTTGCATCGCTTTGAGCAGCCTAGGTAGGCCGGTTGCAAGGATGGATCTTACGTCGTTGTCGGCGCGGCCGAAGTAGAGTCGGGCGCGCGCCCGTTCAGCGATGTCCCATGTCGCTACGCCCTCGATGCGTTGCTGTATCAACGAAATCGCCGCATCGCGAGCATTCGTGACCAGTTTTCTGAATTCCTTGTTGCTCATATTGGAGCATATGGGCGCCGTGTTGATGGAAACATAGACCATTGAACCCGGATTGGTGTTCGTGACAGCGCCCGAGTGGACGAGAACCCAATCTTCATTTTCGTTAGCCTCGAAGTCGTATTTCTTTCCGCCGGAAAAATCGTTCATTGCGTCAATGTTCCTTCGTATAGATTTTCAAGGATGTCGCCGCGTCCGTGACGATACGCTGTGTTTGACCCGCGCCGTTCGTGGTGCCGGTGAAGATTTTTCCGGTATCCGTGACGATCCGGTAATGGACGTTTGAAAGCGTTTGACCCGCATGATCGCAGAAGGTGTATTGCTCATCGTGCGCAGCGTATTTGCTAACGAAAGGGGTTGGTTGGCTTGATGAGGGGGCGACGATTCCCGTCGCGCCGCCCGGATCGTCGTAAAAGATATTGCAATCGCTGCCCGCAAGAACCATGTTCATTCCACATGGACAGAGTACGCGATCGCCTTCGAGAACAACGCTGCGCCCGTGCCACGTCATGTGCGTTGCGCTTCCAACGATCTTGAACAAACCGGTGCAATTGCCGCATGTCGCCTCGTCACCAGTAAGGGCTACATGCTTGCTGTCACTAAATATCGTTGCTGTAGTTGCGACGACGAAGCCCCCCGTAGTCGTCGGGTCGCCGTGCCTGACTGCTCGTCGGCTCATTGTTGGCTCCTCAATTGAAGTTGGTAAAAATCCAGTCGCCCGACTCGGGGTCATAGATCGCGTATTGATCGATAGCCGCATCGTCGATTGCGATGGTCGGGGGCTTGCGTGCCCATGCTTCGGCTTCTGCGTCGGCAATCTGCTCGGTGGTCCAACTAGCCATCATTTCGAGCGTCTGACCGAACCGGGATAATCCAGCGCGCAGATAAGCTGTTTCGATTCGTTCGACCACGCAATCCGGAAAGTGGATCGCGAAATGGTCGCGTTGATCTATCGGCACATCGAACGACGCAGAGGTGTAGGTCATCAACGGATGCCCTGCTTCGGAAACGGCTAGACGGCCCCCGTTCGCTACATACGCATAGTTCACGGCAACCAATAATCGGCCGTGTTGTTCCATGAAGTGACGGGTATCTACCTGTCGAAAATCGATCGGCCAAAAATGGTCCTCGCTGTTGATGAGCGTTCGCGAACCCATGACCGCATCAAGAGGGGAAAGATAGGTGCAGATGAACGGATCTCGCGTGCAGATCATTTTCATGTTGCCGCAGTACATCGGGCCGATAGCCTCGGAGGCGCCGACTGGCACTACATGCGGCGTATGCACCATCGCATGAAGTCGTATAGACGAGTGAAGAAAGTAAGGGCAATCAGCATGTTCGATTTCGGTCATGGATTCCGCGATCTTATGCACTTAGGAATCCATGAAGATCTCAGGTAAGAATTGCTTTGTCTATCGTACATGTCTGATTTTTCGGCTGAATTTCGCATGAAGCACTGCCCAACGGCAGACGATCCTCTAGCGACGCGTTTCCATCGGACGATGAGCCTGGCACGCAGAAAACGACACGGAAGTTGACTACCGATGGCGTCGTATCGATCGACGGCAAGAGCGTATGCCGCTCACGCAGTGCGAATCAGCGGGGCATCCATCTGGTCTCGGCTTCGGTGTGGCTCGGGTAAGTCGCTGAGTCTCGCCAGCGACAACCCGCTGCACCTGCATGGCATAATCCGCCCGCCGTGGCGGCCACGCCGATCGCGGCGGCCAAGAACGACAATTTCAAGACGAACAGGGCAGGGATGACACCGACGACGATGGCGGTACGCCTGACATCGGCGCTCGCGATACTGGCGCTGGCGGGATGCGCGACGCAGGGCGGGACGAATTCAACGTACGACCCGACGAAGGATGCGCGGATTCGCGCCTACTGGGGGCCGGTCGTGTACTTCCACTTCAATCGCGGATGCCGGCCGCCCGAAGCATTGCTCGCCGGGTATCCGGATACGATCGTTGCGACCAAACCGGGCCTGTCGGCCCTCGTCAACAAGACGGTCGGCATGCCGGTGCCGGACGACGCCGCGAAATATTTCCACGAATACGTGGTGCCGGCGGGCAAGCCGATCACGATCACGTCTCGCGCGAGCTACCAGGACATGCAAGGCGGGAAAACCGTGCGCGTTTCCGATCCACCAGTGTCCGGGACCTTCGTCCCGGCGGCCGGGCACGACTATGAGGTCTGGGGTTCGGCAGGATCCGCGTACGACCATCTGACGCTGCGCGAACTGCATGTCGACGCCGGTCGCGTGACGGCAACGCCGCTGCCGATCGCGCCGGCGCCCGTGTGCGAGTGACCGGCCGGCGCGCAGCCCGTCACGCTTCCACCGGCATCGCACTCGTGCATTTGATCTCGTCGAGGCACACGCTCGAATGCACGCCGCTCACGCCGGGAATGCGCATCAGCGTCTCGAGCAGGAACGTGGACAGTCCCTTCAGGTCGCGCGCAACGACCTTCAGCACGTAATCGATGTCGCCGGTCACGGAGAAGCACTCCTGGATCTGCGCGAGATCGGACACGAGCTTCTGGAATTTCGACAGGTCGCGGATATGCCCGCGCTCCATCGTCACGTGCACGAATGCGGTGACGCCGAAACCGAGCGTATCGGGGCAGAGCCGCGTCTCGTAGCGGCGGATCGCGCCGATCTCCTCGAGCCGCCGGTGGCGGCGCAGCGTCTGCGCAGGCGACAGGCCCACGGCCTTCGCCAGGTCGAGGTTCGATGCACGGCCATTCTCCTGCAGCACGGCCAGCAAGCTCCGATCGATGCGGTCGAGAACCGGTTCAGGCATTTTTATTTCCTCAGATGTCTCCCGGATGCAATCTTATCTCATAATGTAGGGTTTGCATGAACCGGTTACGAAACCCGATTTCGTCGTCGCAACGCTAAACTGACGCCGGATTTTCGTGTGCGATCGCAGCAATGCGGCCGCAGGCGGCAATCGGCGGCCGATGCAGCAGGGCCGCCGGCAGCGTTCGGGTGCCGCCGCACGAAGATTGCAGTCCCCAACCCGGTGGCTCCACGAACGGCCGCCGGCATAGCAAAACAGTGCCCGGCACACCGAGGCGCACCGCTTCCCCAGGAGGCGGACAGAGTGGAGAAGACATGGTTTCTGGACACGAGCAAGACGGCCTGAAGCGCGGGCTGAAGAATCGGCACATCCAGCTGATTGCGCTCGGCGGCGCGCTCGGCACGGGGCTCTTCCTCGGCATCGCGCAGACGATCAAGATGGCCGGCCCGTCCGTGCTGCTCGGCTACGCGTTGGCCGGCATCGTCGCGTTTTTCATCATGCGCCAGCTTGGCGAGATGGTCGTCGACGAGCCGGTGGCCGGCTCGTTCAGCTACTTCGCCGACAAGTACTGCGGCCACTTCACGGGCTTCCTGTCAGGCTGGAACTACTGGGTGCTGTACATCCTCGTCAGCATGGCCGAGCTGTCGGCGGTCGGGATCTACGTGCAGTACTGGTGGCCGGGCGTGCCGACCTGGGTGTCCGCGCTCGTGTTCTACGTCGTGATCAACCTGATCAACCTGACGAGCGTCAAGTCGTACGGCGAGACGGAGTTCTGGTTCTCGATCATCAAGGTCGCCGCGATCGTCGGCATGATCGGCTTCGGCGGCTGGCTGCTTGCGAGCGGCCACGCGGGCCCCGAGGCAAGCGTCGCGAACCTGTGGCAGCACGGCGGCTTCTTCCCGAACGGCGTGTCGGGCCTCGTGATGTCGATGGCGGCGATCATGTTCTCGTTCGGCGGTCTCGAGCTCGTCGGCATCACCGCGGCTGAGGCGGACGATCCGAAGCACAGCATTCCGCGCGCGACCAACCAGGTGATCTACCGCATCCTGATTTTCTACATCGGCGCGCTCGCCGTGCTGCTGTCGCTGTATCCGTGGGAGAAGGTCGTCTCCGGCGGCAGCCCGTTCGTGCTGATTTTCCACGCACTCAGCAGCAACCTGGTCGCGAACGTGCTGAACGTCGTCGTGCTGACGGCCGCGCTGTCGGTTTACAACAGCGGCGTGTACTGCAACAGCCGGATGCTGTTCGGCCTCGCGCAACAGGGCAACGCGCCGAAGGTGCTGATGTCCGTGAACAAGCGCGGCATTCCGCTCGCGGCACTTGGCGCGTCGGCGCTCGCGACCGGCTTGTGCGTGCTGGTCAACTACTTCATGCCCGGCAAGGCGTTCGAGGTGCTGATGGGCCTCGTCGTGTCGGCGCTGATCATCAACTGGGCGATGATCAGCCTGATCCACCTGAAGTTCCGCCAGGCCAAGCGTGCGGCAGGACAGCAGACTTTCTTCCGCAGTCTGGGCTATCCTTTCACGAATTACCTGTGCCTGGCGTTCATGGCCGGCATTCTCGTCGTGATGTACCTGACGCCGGATCTCCGCCTGTCGGTGTACCTGATCCCGGTGTGGCTCGCGGTGCTCGCGATCGGGTATCGCTTCCGTCAGAAGAATGCCGCCTATGCGCTGCGCGACAGCGCATCCGCACGGTAATGACGGCCCTGTCCACGCAGGCCGCACCGACGCAGGCAGCAAGACTTTTCATCCAACGAGACCGATAAAGCCATGTTCGAACACATCGACGCGTATCCGGGCGACCCGATCCTGACGCTCAACGAGAACTTCCAGAAGGATCCGCGCGAGCAGAAGGTCAACCTCAGCATCGGCATCTATTTCGATGCCGAAGGCCGGATTCCGGTGATGGGCGCCGTCCGCGAAGCCGAGACGGCGCAGCAGCGCGAAATCGGCCCGAAGCCGTACCTGCCGATGGTCGGCATGGCGCCGTACCGCGACGCCGTGCAGGCGCTCGTGTTCGGCGCCGATCACCCGACGCGCGCGGCGGGCCGCATCGCGACCGTGCAGACGCTCGGCGGCTCGGGCGCGCTGAAGGTCGGCGCGGATTTCCTGAAGCGCTATTTCCCGGACGCGCAGGTGTGGCTGAGCGACCCGAGCTGGGAAAACCACCGCTTCATCTTCGAGCGTGCGGGGTTCACGGTGAACACGTACCCGTACTACGACGAAGCGACGGGCGGGCTGAAGTTCGACGCGATGCTCGCAGCGATCAATACGCTGCCCGCGCGCAGTGTCGTGCTGCTGCACGCGTGCTGCCACAACCCGACCGGCGTCGATCTCGACGAAGGCCAGTGGCAGAAGCTGATCGACGTGATCGAGGCGCGCGAGCTGCTGCCGTTCGTCGACATGGCTTACCAGGGCTTTGGTGCCGGCCTCGACGCGGATGCGTTCGCGGTGCGCGAGCTGGCCCGCCGCGGGCTGCCGGCGCTCGTCGCGAACTCGTTCTCGAAGAACTTCTCGCTGTACGGCGAGCGGGTTGGCGGCCTGAGCGTGATCTGCGAGGACGCCGCCGCGGCGGACCGCGTGCTCGGCCAGCTCGCCGGCGCGGTGCGCTCGAACTACAGCAATCCGCCGATCCACGGCGCGAAACTCGTGTCGACCGTGCTGAATACGCCCGCGCTGCGCAAGCAGTGGGAAGAAGAACTCGCGGCGATGTGCCGCCGCATCGCGCGGATGCGCCAGTCGATCCACGACGGGCTGCGCGACCACGTGAGCGGCGAAGCGCTCACGCGCTACGTGAAGCAGCGCGGCATGTTCACGTACACGGGCCTGACCGAATCGCAGGTCGACGCGCTGCGCGAAGTGCACGGCGTGTACATCCTGCGTTCGGGCCGGATGTGCGTCGCGGGCCTGAACGATTCGAACGTCGGCATCGTTTCCGACGCGATCGCGAAGGTGCTGAAGAGCGGCGTCTGATCCGGCGTCTGGCCGATACGCGCGCCGCGTGCGCGCGACCGCATGAAACCGGCTGTCCTCGTTGCGGGGGCAGCCGGTTTTTTTGTTTTTCGCGGTATTCCGGGGTGTGGCTATTTTCGAGTGAGCGGCACGGCGGCAGCGGGATGGAAGCGGCACGCGTTTTGGCCCAAACGTGGCGCCGACGTCAGCTTTCCGTACCCCGGATGATCCAGTGTTTACCCCGTCCACGACAGACCATTACCGCGCCTATGCTCAATGACGATTCTGCGCGGTTCGTCCACCCGCTCACCGTGGACCTCGACTTCACCGAGCAGTATCTGGCGACCACGGGAATGCTGGAGCGACGTGTCGACGTGTCGACGTGCTCGGGGAGTGCGGCAGGCACGCACATTCGACTCTCGTGATGCAGATCCCGTCGGGCGCTTGCGTGGAGATCGCGCCGATCGCGTGACGTCGGGTGGGCATTTCAGGAGATCGCGATGCTTCTGCCCTTCAAGCAGGTCGACGTTTTTACCGTCACGCCCTTCAAGGGCAACCCCGTCGCTGTGATCTTCGATGCCGATGGGTTGAGCGATGCCCAGATGCAGACCATTTCCAACTGGACCAATCTGTCGGAAACCACCTTTGTGGTCAAGCCAACGGATCCGCGAGCCGATTACCGGGTACGGATTTTCACGCCGCAAATGGAACTGCGGTTCGCCGGCCACCCGACGCTGGGCACCGCGCATGCGTTGCTGGAGCGCGGCCTGACGCCGCACAGCCCCGGGCGCTTGTGGCAGGAGTGTGGTGTCGGTCTGGTGGAGGTGCGTCAGGACGACGACGGATCGCTGGCGTTCAAAGCGCCGGATGCGCGCTGGCGTGAAGTGGAACGCGAACACTGGCCGTCGCTGGCGCGGGCATTGGGGGCCGAGCGGCTGGAAGACAATCCGCCGCCGCAGATTGTCGACATCGGCGTCGCGTGGATCCTGTGCCGCCTGCGCGACGGCGAGGCCTGTCTCGCGCTGTGCCCCGATTTCGCCGCTCTGACGCGACTCAGCGAGCAGTTTGGCGTAGGGGGCGTGGCGACTTTCGGCGAGTTGGGGCCACAGACGGGCGCTGCTTATGAGGTGCGCTGCTTCGCTCCGGCCGACGGCATCAACGAAGACCCCGTTACCGGCATCGCGAACGCGTGCCTCGCGCTCTATCTGCAACGCACGGGCATGGCGCCGGCGCAGGGCTACCGCGTGCGCCAAGGGGCCGCGATGGGGCGAACCGGCCAGATCGACGTGCGCTATAGGGACGACGGGGTATGGGTCGGCGGGCATTCCGTCACGTGTGTGGACGGAACGCTGCGGCCTCGTTAAGACGTCTGGGTCAGCCCTCCGAAATTTCTCGTCACTGTGTTTCGCGACTCGCCGGCGCTGCACAGCGCTGGACGGTTGATCTCGCACGCGAGCAGCCGTGCCGCCGCGCTGCGGCGCCGCATGGCTGTCGCGTCTGCGCGCGGGGCGGTACGATGCGCGGATGGATCGTAATGATCGTCAAGTCGAGGAGCAACCTGCGAATGAGCATTCGAATCGTGCAGCTGGGCTCGCCGCGTGCGGACGGCGAGGGCGTGCGGATCGGCACGGTGCGGCGTCCGCCGCGCGGCGTGCCGAAGGCCGAGTTTGCGTCGCGCAACTATTACGACGTGTGGCTGCCGACGCTGTCGCCGACGCCTGAACTCGTCGCGCAGGCGCTGCACGCCGAAACCGACGCCGACTGGCGTGCGTTCGTGCGCAAGTTCCGCGCGGAGATGAATCACGGCGATGCGCCGAAGGTGCTGGACCTGCTGGCTACGTTGTCCGCGACCTCGCAGTTCTCGATCGGCTGCTATTGCGAGAACGCGCACCGCTGCCACCGCAGCATCCTGCGCGACCTGCTCGCCGAGCGCGGTGCGGTGATCGAGCCGGGCGCGTCCTGAGCGGCGGGCGGCGCTGCCGAGCCGCGAACGCACGCGACGGTTTTCCGCCTGATATGGCGCAGCCGGCGCTGTCAGACCGGCGCTCTCGGGCCGACGCACTCACGCCCGCGCTGTCAGCCCAACGCTCTCACGCTGGCGCCGCGTCCGGCGCTTCCCACGGCGGCAGATCGGCCCAGCCGAGCGGGCCATAGACCGTGCCACCCGCCGATTCGACCGTCTCGACGAATGCCTGCAGCGTCGCACCACCCCATACGAGCAGCGAGTTGGCGTCGAGAAAGTTCTCGCTGCGCAGCCACGGGGCGGTGCCGCGATTGATCTGCTCGACGCTATATGCGCCGCCGTGCCGCCCGGCTTCGGGCGGCAGCAGCAGCGGCGCGTCGAACGCAACCTTCAGCACTTGCGTGCGCGAATCGCTGTAAGGCGGCTTCGCGACCGCCTGGTACGGAATCGTCGCCCAGCTTTCGCCGCATTGCTCGTCGAGCGGCAGGCACGTGAAGTACGCCCACGGCGCGTGCACGAAGCACAGCCGGTACAGATCGCGGGCGCCGTCCAGATTCGCTATCAAGCCCATTGAATATCCAGTGCAAATCACTGCCCCGTATTACTGCCCGATATTACTGCCCCGTATTGCCACCCCATAAGCCGGCGCACGCCGCGTGCGAGGCGTTCGCGCGAATCGGGCCGATCGCGCCCGAGCGTGCCGGTTTACTTCCTTTGACCGCCCGGCGGCCGCCGCGTTGAGCGGCGTTGAGCAACGTCATGCGGAGCGAGCCGCACGCACGACTCGCTTGACGTGGGTCAAGCGCGCGGCAGCGTGCGCCTCTATGCTCACCTCATGGACGCACCAGGACGGTGGCGCGCATCGGGAGGCACCCGGTTCCGCGCGGCCGGCCGGTCAGGCGGGCGGGATGCGGCGGGGGCCGCGGGAGGAGCAGATGGCGCTGTCGGGCAACATCCGGGAAGGCGACTGGACGGTCGAGGTCGAGACGCGGCCTGACGACGCGGGCGGGTTCCGCTGTCGCGTGCGGGTCGAGCACGGCGCCGGTCCTGCCCGGTTTCAGCATGCGTTCGAGCATGGCCACGTCTATCCGACGGAGCGCGAGGCGGTGCTCGAAGGGCTGCGGGCCGGCATGACGTGGATCGAGCTGAAGCTGTCGCAGGTATTCAACGTATAGGCACGGGATGACGCAATAACGGGAATGCGTACGCGGGGGCGTGCGTGCAACGCGCGGCGGGATCGCGCACGATGCCGGTCGGACTGCGGCCGGCGAGAACAGGCCACGCAGTCACAGATGAATCTTCGCCGTGCCGCGGACAAGCGGGCGGCGCATGCAAGGCGGTCGGCGCGAGGGCGACCCCGTCAGGAGAAATAACATGGGCGTGGGGATGCAGATCGCCTATTTCGGGTTTGCCGGCTCGGCCGCGCTGGAAGCGGAAGCCGGCGCACAACTGGTGCGGCTCGACCGGTTCCGCGCGCTGATCAGCGGTTGCCATCTGGCGATCGAGTCACGGGCGACCGGCCCCGGCCAGCGCGCGTACGACGTGCGGCTCGACCTGATCACCCGCAACAACGAGCTGAAGCCGGTGCCGCATTGCGTCGGCGACGACGCGAACGAAGCGGTGCGCTGCGCATTCGCGCAAGCGGAGCGCGAGCTGCTCGCATGGCAGGTCGCCGTGCCGAACGGGCCGAACGGGCCGTCAGGCGCGCATGCGATGCGTTGACGAACGGAGCGCGGCAGATGCGTGCCGACTGCGAGTCGCGTGTGTGGCGTGTGTGTGTGACGCGTCGCCGTGCGCTGCGTCACACGCGCGCGAGCGCTTCCGCGTCGATGATGCGCACGCGCTTGCCATGCGTCTCGACGAGCGATTCGCGGTGGAACCGGGAGAACATCCGGCTGACGGTCTCGAGCTTCATCCCGAGATAGCAGCCGATTTCCTCGCGCGTCATCCGCAGGTTGAACTCGGACGCCGAGTAGCCGCGCGCCTGGAAGCGCGACGACAGGTTCAGCAGGAACTGCGCGACGCGCTGTTCGGCGGACATCGTGCCGAGCAGCAGCATCTGGCTCGATTCCCGGACGATCTCGCTGCTCAGCATCTGGTACAGGAAGTGCTGCATCGGCTTCATCTCGCGGCATGCGGCCTCGAGCGGGCCGAACGGGATGATGCACACGACGCTGTCCTCGAGCGCGATGGCGTCGCAGCAATGGTGGCCGCCGCCGATGCCGTCCATGCCGAGCGTTTCGCCGGCGATCTGGAAGCCCGTCACCTGTTCGCGGCCGTCGCGATGCACCATCACCGTCTTGAACGAGCCCGCGCGCACCGCGTAGATGCTCTGGAACGGATCGTCCGCGCGGAACAGCGCGTCGCCCTGCCGGACGTGGCGGGTCGTGCAGATGATCGCGTCGAGTCGGCCGTACTCGGCCGCCGTCAGCTGCGGCGGCAGGCACATCGAGCGCATCGCGCAAACCGAGCAGCGCGCGGTCGGGTGTTTCGGGGCATCGGCGCGCGCGATCGCGTGAAGCGGGATCGGCGGCCGCGGCGCGACGGGCACGGCGGCTGCGCTAACGGATGCTGAGGACATAATGCAACTCCGGCACTTTCAGGGGCGGTGCACGCGACGCGCGCGCACCAGGGATTCGATCACATGGCATGCGGCGTCGAATTCGGCGGTCTTGTCGAAGAAGTAATCCGCGCCGGCCGTCGCACAAGCCTCCCTGAATGCCGGCGCCGAGTGATTCGTGAGCACGATCGTGATGACGCGTGGCGCGTATTTCGACAGCGTCCCGATCAGATCGAGGCCGCTGCCGTCCGCGAGCCGCAGGTCGACGATCACGACATCCGCCTGGCACTGGCGGATGTGCGCCCACGCACCCTGGCCGTCTTCCGCTTCGCCGACGACGTCGACGCCGCGGATCGCGCCGACGAGCAGGGCGATCCTGCGCCGCACGGCGAACGCGTGATCGACGAGGAACACCCTGAGCGCGGCGGGTGACAGGCTGGCATTCATGACAGCCAGTATCGTGTTGCGCCGCCGAAAAGGAAATCGGCCGAATTGGAAGTTTGCGTAGGCAGGTTCGCCGCGTTGTAGGGTTTTTCCTACAATGCGTGGCGCGGCATGGACGCGTAAAGGCGGCGTGCGCCGCCGTTACGCGCCCGCGCCGCCGGTCTCAGGCGCCGCCGCGTGCGGCGAGGGCGTCGCGCGCGGTGCGGCACGCGGCGAGATCCCATGCCGCGCAGCCGACGCTCTTGAACAGCAGCGGCCCGCTGCGCTCGAACGTGCCGCGCAGCACGTCGGCGAGCGACGCGACGCTGCGCCAGTCGACCTGAGCGAGGATCAGGTCGCCCGCTTCGTGGCGCGCGCCGGCCACGTCGTCGACGACGAGCCGGCTGTTGCGGACGGTACCCGCATCGATTTCCGCCGCGTCGGCCGTGAAGGCGCCGACGCCGACCACGAGCCGGCCTTCGCGCGCCGCTTCACGGTAAACCGGCGTGCGGCTCGTCGTCAGCGTGACGACGACGTCGATCGTGTCGGCAATCGGGCTGTCCGGCTCGAGCGGCGTGAGCTGCGGCGCATGCGCGCGATGGGCCGCGCAGAATTCGGCGGCGCTGGCTGCGCGGCTGCCGCGCACGTACAGGCGCGCAGCGGGGAAGATCGCCGCGAGCGCTTCCGCATGATTGGCCGCCTGCTTGCCGGTGCCGATCAGCAGGATCTCGCGCGGCGCATCGCCATGCAGCGCCTGGATCCCGAGCGCGGTGATCGCTGCGGTGCGGCGGCCGGTGACGGTCGGGCCGTCGAGCACGAAGCGCATCTCGCCGGTGAGCGCGTCGCACGCGATGACCTGCCCGAGGATCGTCGGCAGCCCGCGCGCGCCGTTGCCGGGACACACGTTGACGAGCTTGTGGATCGCGAGGTCGCGCGCGCTCGACGGCATCGACAGCATCACGCCGCCCGCCTGCAGCGGCACGACGAGCCGCTCAGGGCTGACGATCTCGCCCGCCGCGTATTCGACGACGGTTTGCCTGAGCGTCGCGAGCAGCGCCGGATAGTCGAGCAGTGCGGCCGTCGCGGCCGCATCGAAAGCGGGAATCTGGGAAAGAGTGGTCATTGTGCGAGTCGGAATGTCGGGTGAACGTGGACGGGCGGGCGACCAGTGCGCCCGGTGCGTGGCTGCGGATACCGCAAAACAGGCGGTCTGGATCGAATCTATACCAGCAGCTGGCGGGATGGCAAGCCAGAAAGTGTGGCGAGGCGGTAATTTTGGTTCTAATATCAGTCCAAAGGAGCGATCCAGGCCGCGTCGGGCAGACGACACGACACGGCGCGCGGCTCCGGTATAGTGCGAACCCATTCCGATCCACGACCAGAACACCCGGCAGGAGCTTCACGATGTCGTCCGCGCGCCCAGAATTCTTCGAAAGCGGCTTCCGGCCGCTGCAAATCTACGAGCAGGTCGCCGAACGGATTCGCGACGAGATCCGCGCGGGGCGCTACGCGCCCGATTCCCGGCTGCCGTCCGAGCGCGAACTCGCGGCGCTGTTCAAGGTCGGCCGCCCGGCCGTGCGCGAGGCGCTCGGCGCGCTGCAGAACGAAGGGCTCGTGTTCACGAAGCGCAATTCGGGCACCTACGTCGTGCCGGCGCCGCTCGACGTGCTCGAGCGGGCCGGCCTCATGCGCGACGCGGCCGAGGCGGACGTCAGCCCGACCTCGACGCTCGACGTGCGGCTGATCCTGGAGCCCGCGATTGCGCGTCTCGCGGCTGCACAGGGCCGGCCTGACCCGGTCGCGGAAGGCTATCTCGCGCAGATGGAGACGATCACCGACGTCGACGACCCGCACCAGCGTGCGCTGTGGAACGAGAGCGACCGGCTGTTCCATCGGCAGATCGCGCTGATGACGGGCGACGCGCTGATCGTGAAGATCGCCGACGAGGTCGCGAAGACGATGGACCAGCCGCTGTGGAAGCGCCTGAAGGACGACGGGATCTACGACGCGGGCCGGGTCCGGCTCTACGTGTCCGAGCACCGGCTGATCTACGAGGCGATCGTGTCGGGCGATGCCGACGCGGCCGCGTTCTACGTCGAGCAGCACATTCGCCGCGTGCGGCGCGACATCGCGCCGAAGTAAGCGGTTCGGACGTGCGCTGGTTCGCGATCAGACCAGATTTCTGACCAATTTTTTTGAAATTGCTTGCGTACTGACCACACGTATCCTACATTGGTTTAACTAAAAACCAATCAGGAGACATCATGCGTAATCTCGTCACTGCGCTCGCCGTGGCTGCGGCCGTCGGCGCGCTGACTTCCGCGCAAGCACAGGAAGTCGTCATGATCGGGCATTCGGCGCCGCTCACGGGCCCGCAAGCCGCGAACGGCAAGGACAACGAAAACGGCGCCCGCCTCGCGATCGACGAACTCAACAAGCAGAACATCAAGGTCGCCGGCAAGACCGTGACGTTCAAACTGGTTTCCCAGGATGACCAGGCCGACCCGAAAGTGGGCGTGCAGGTCGCGCAGAGCCTCGTCGACAAGGGGGTCGTCGCGGTGCTCGGCCCGTACAACTCGGGCGTCGCGATCCCCGCATCGAACGTGTACAACAACGCAGGCGTGCCGATCCTGCCGGTCGCGTCGAACCCGGCGCTCACGAAACAGGGTTTCAAGAACATCTTCCGGATCGGCGCAAGCGACGAGCAGCTCGGTGGCACGATGGCCGTGTTCGCCGCGAAGACGCTGAAGGCGAAGACGGCCGCGATCATCGACGACCGCACCGCTTACGGGCAGGGTGTTGCCGAGCAGTTCCTGAACGTCGCGAAGGCGAACGGCATCCAGATCGTCGACCGTGAGTACACGAGCTCGTCGGCGACCGACTTCCTCGGCATCCTGACGACGATCAAGTCGAAGAACCCCGACGTGATCTTCTTCGGCGGCTACGCGGCGCAGGGCGCGCCGATGTCGAAACAGATGAAGCAGCGCGGGCTGCGCGCGAAGCTGCTCGGCGGCGACGGCATCTGCTCGGCCGACATGGGCAAGGTCGCGGGCGAAGCCGCGGCGATCGTCTATTGCGCGCAAGGCGGCGTCGCGCTCGAGAAGACGGCGGCCGGGCGCGAATTCCTGAAAAAGTACCACGACGCGTATCACACCGACACGCAGGTCTATGCGGTCAACTACTACGACGGCGCGAAGCTGCTCGCCGACGCAATGGTGAAGGCCGGCACGACGACCGACAAGGCGAAGCTGATCGCGCAGCTCGCGAAGTCGGGCTACAAAGGCATCGCGGGCACCTATTCGTTCGACGCGTCCGGCGACCTGAAAGGCGCGCCGACGGCCGTCTACGTGATCCGCAATGGCCTGCCCGTTCCGTATGGCAACTGACTCACCCCTTCCGAACCAACGATGAAACTTACCCGATCCCTGTCCACCGTCGAAGTCCACACCGGCGGCGAGGCATTCCGTATCGTCACGAGCGGCCTGCCGCGTCTGCCGGGCGACACGATCGTCCAGCGCCGCGCCTGGCTGAAGGAGCACGCGGACGACATCCGCCGCGCGCTGATGTTCGAGCCGCGCGGCCACGCGGACATGTACGGCGGCTACCTGACCGAACCCGTGTCGCCGACTGCCGATTTCGGCGTGATCTTCCTGCACAACGAGGGCTACAGCGACCATTGCGGACACGGCGTGATCGCGCTCTCGACCGCGGCGGTCGAGCTCGGCTGGGTGCAGCGCACGGTGCCGGAAACGCGGGTCGGTATCGACGCGCCGTGCGGCTTCATCGAGGCGTTCGTCAAGTGGGACGGCGAGCACGCGGGGCCGGTGCGCTTCGTCAACGTGCCGTCGTTCATCTGGATGCGCGACGTGTCGGTCGACACACCGTCGTTCGGCACTGTGACGGGCGATATCGCGTATGGCGGCGCGTTCTATTTCTACGTCGACGGCGCGCCGTTCGACCTGCCCGTGCGCGAGGCCGCGGTCGAGCAGCTGATCCGCTTCGGCGCGGAGGTGAAGGCCGCCGCGAACGCGAAGTATCCGGTCGTGCATCCCGAGATCCCGGAGATCAACCATATCTACGGCACGATCATCGCGAACGAGCCACGCCATCCGGGCTCGACGCAGGCCAACTGCTGCGTGTTCGCGGACCGCGAGGTCGATCGTTCGCCGACCGGCTCGGGCACGGGTGGCCGCGTTGCGCAGCTCTACCAGCGCGGCCGGCTCGCGATCGGCGACACGCTCGTCAACGAGTCGATCGTCGGCACGATCTTCAAGGGGCGCGTGCTGCATGAGACGACCGTCGGCGAGATTCCGGCAGTGGTTCCGGAAGTGGAGGGCAGCGCATACATCTGCGGTTTCGCGAACTGGATCATCGACGAGCGCGATCCGCAAACCTACGGCTTTCTCGTGCGCTGAACGCGCGCATTCGCCGTAATCCGGTTGTTGTACCAGGTTGGCGCGCGTTTCCGGATGCCGGACGCGCGCCTTTTTTGCGTCGATCGCTTCACGTGGCTTCATCGGGCTTCAGGCGCGCGAACCGGAGCTGATCGTGCGCCGCAGCGCCCGCGTGCCGGTGCGACGCGCAACATTTGGTACGATGCACGCTTTCCAGCAGATCCCACACCCGCGTGAATCGCCGAAACGTGTCGTCAGTGCGTGCCCTCTGTGCCAGATGGGTCGCGCGCGCCCAACCCGTCGCGGCCGCCGCCGCCGCGCCAGTCAAGCGTCTCCTCGCCGTCGTCTGGTTCCACCTGCGTCATCCGACGCGCCGTGGCGTGCTGCTCGCCGCCGCTGCCGTACCGGCGCTGTTCGTGCTGTACGTGCTTGCGCTGATCCCGTTTACGCCGGGCATCGGCGACATCCGCAAGGCGCGCGTCGACCAGCCCGCGCAGGTGCTGTCGTCCGACGGCAAGCTGCTCGCCGATTTCAAGCCGTCGAATCGCGAGTGGGTCGCGCTCAAGCAGATCTCGCCCCACATGATCGATGCGCTGATCGCGACCGAGGATCACCGCTTCTACGAACACCACGGGCTCGACTGGCGCCGTACCGCGGGGGCCGCGCTGCACACGTTCTCGGGCAGCCGCCAGGGCGGCTCGACGATCACGCAGCAGCTCGCGCGCAACCTGTATCCGGACGAGATCGGCCGCGCACCGACGCTCACGCGCAAGGTGAAGGAAGCGATCACCGCGCTGAAGATCGAGGCGGTCTACAGCAAGGACCAGATCCTCGAGACCTACCTGAACACGGTGCCGTTCCTGTACAACGCATACGGCGTCGAGATGGCCGCGCGCACCTATTTCGACAAGTCGGCGGACGAGCTCGACGTGCTCGACAGCGCGACGCTCGTCGGGATGCTGAAGGGCAACAGCTACTACAACCCGGTGCTGAACCCCGAGCGCGCGCTGGCGCGGCGCAATACGGTGCTCGGCCAGATGGTGAAGTACGGCAAGCTGTCGCCGGCCGCGTTCGAGCAACTGAAGCGCCGCCCGCTGCGCGTCGACTTCGAGCGCCAGAAGGAGCCGCCGGGGCCGGCGCCGCATTTCGCGCAGCAACTGCGCAAGTGGCTGATCGCGTGGGCCGACCGCAACGACTACAACATCTATTCGGACGGGCTGATCGTCCGCACGACGATCGATTCGCGCCTGCAGGCGATGGCGACGCAGGCGCTGAAGCAGCAGGCGAACCAGCTGCAGGGCATCGCGAATGGCGCGTGGAGCGGGCGCGACGGCTGCGGTACCGACAACGAGGTATTCCGCACGTTCATGCGCGAAGCGCCCGAATACAAGGCGATGCAGGATGCGGGCAAGAACGACGCGGCCGCGATGAAGGCGCTCGCGGCCGACCGCGGCTTCATGCGCGCGCTGTGCAAGGCGAAGACCGACGTGCAGGCCGGCTTCGTCGCGATCGATCCGCGCACGGGGCAGATCCGCGCGTGGGTCGGCAGCCGCGACTTCACGAACGAGCCGTTCGACCATGTTGCGCAGGCGCGCCGCCAGCCGGGCTCGACGTTCAAGCCGTTCGTCTACGGCGCCGCGTTCGCGAGCGGGATGACGCCGGACGACACGTTCGTCGACCAGCTGGTCGAGATTCCGCTGAAGGGCGGCGAGATCTGGCGGCCGAACGACGACGTGCCGCCGACCGGCAAGCCGATGACGCTGCGCGACGCGATCGCGCTGTCGCGCAACCGGATCACCGCGCAGGTGATCGAGAAGATCGGACCCGCGAAGCCCGCGCGGCTCGCATACGCGATGGGCGTGCGCGACAGCACGCTCGAACGCGTGCCGTCGCTCGCACTCGGCACGAGCCCCGTCACGCTGAAGGAGATGGTGACGTCGTACGCGACGATCGCGAACGGCGGGCTGTATCTCGAACCGCAGATGGTGACACGCATCGAGAACCGCAACGGCGACGTGCTCGCCGAGTTCGCGCCGGCGCCGCCCGAGCGCGCGCTCGACACGGAAACCGACAAGACGCTGATCGACGTGATGCGCGACGTCGTCAATCGCGGGACCGGCACGAGCATCCGCACGCGCTTCGGCATTCGCGGCGACGTCGCGGGCAAGACCGGCACCACGCAGGACAACGCGGACGGCTGGTTCATCCTGATGCAGCCGAATCTCGTCGCGGGCGCGTGGGTCGGATTCGACGACGGCCGCGTGACGCTGCGCAGCGATTACTGGGGGCAGGGCGCGCACAGTGCGCTGCCGATCGTCGGCGACTTTTTCCAGCGCGCGCTGCGTGCGCGGCTCGTCGACGCGAAGGCGAAGTTCGACACCGAGCCGTCGCCGGGCTGGTTCGGTTCGATGCAGGACCGGCTGTCGGGCTGGTTCGGCACGTGGTTCAGGCACGAGCCGAACGCGCCGCCCGCGCCGGCGAAAGTGCAGCGCGCGCCGCAGCCGGTTGCGCCGGAAGCGGGCGAGGCATCGGCGGCGTCGGCGCCGGAAGCGGCTTCGGGCGGCATCGTCGAGGAATGGGTGCCGGCGTCCGAGGTGGCCGCGTCGGCCGCCGCGCTGTCGGCCGGCAGCACGGCCGGAGCGTCGCAGTCGGCCGCGACCGATACGGCAAGCGGCGCGACCAGCGGCAATGGTGGCAACGGTGGCAACGGCGGAAATGCGGGCAACGGCGCAGTGCCTGCCGCCGTACCGCCCGCCAGCCCCGCGTCGCCGGCTCCGGCTCCCGCCACCCCCGACGTGCAGCCGCCCGTCGGTGCGAGCGGCGTCTACTGATCCGCCTGTTCAGGTTTTGCGCAAGGCTGCCGTAATACCGTCATCACGACAGCCTCGCGCGGGCCGCACCGCGTCTTTCCGATGCGCAGTTCATACGATTACGTCGCGCTCGAGCGCGACGATTTCGCGGCCGGCGCGCCGCTGGGATTCGATCTCTACGACATCGGCGGCACCGCGCTGCTGCCGGCCGGCACGACGCTGCACGACCCGGCACAGCATGCTTTCCTGTTCGATCATTTCCGGCCCGCGAAGAAGGGCGAGCACGCGTCGCCGGCGCGGCCGCCGTCAGGCAACAGCATTGGCCTGACGACCGGCGCATCGATCGGCATCCGGCGGCGGCTCGGCGAGACGCAGACGATGCTGCGCTGCCGGCTGATCGGCCGCGGTGCCACCCAGTCGCTGTTCGTCGAGCCGAAGCATGCGGCGGCGCTCGAGTTCGTGCGCGGCGACGACGTCGAGGCGATCGCGATCGGCCGCGCGGCCGTGGTACGGTTCGCGGCGACCGTCGAAGCGGTACACGGCGGGCCGACGCCGTTCATGGTGCTGTCGCCGCCCGGTTTCGTCGAACGGCTGCGCACGCGCGCCGAGCCGCGCGTGCCGGCGCGGATTGCCGCCCGCTGCTGTGGCGGGCAGGACGGCGTGGGCAGCTTCGGGATCGTGCGCGACATCAGCCTGAGCGGCCTGTCGATCGCCACGTGCGACCCGGTCGCGGCGACCGGGGAGCCGCTGCGGATCCGGCTGCCGTATGAAGTCGGCGGCAATGTCGCGCTGCTGCCACTCGCCGGCACCGTGCGCCACGTGCACATGGATCCGGCGGCGCCGGGCTTCGTGCTGCATCACGTCGCGTACGACGAGATGGAGCCGGCCGATGCGGTACGCCTGAAGGCGCTGCTGTTCGACCGGCTGATGGCGTGGGCGGACGTCGGCGGCGTGCGCTGAGCCGCACGGCGTGCGCGAAGTGTTCCTGGCGCCATTCGCAATGCTGGCACTGATAATAATCAGACAAATAGACGGGGTCGCGACGTATTGTATAAATTCCGTCAACAGTGAATTCGTGATTTAAGTATTTACCCTGATTGCCGGGCCTCCTAGACTTCAGGTCATGCGCAAAGACTCACGGTCCGAAGCGCCTGAAAAAAACATCTCGGAGGTACTACATCATGAAGTCACTGATCAAAGCAGTTGCACTGGCCGCTCTGGTGGCCGCCCCGGTCGTGTCGTTTGCGCAGTCGAACCAGCAGCCGCTGACGCGCGCGCAAGTGCGCGCCGAACTGGTCCAGCTCGAAAAGGCCGGCTACAACCCGAACGACTGGATCAACTATCCGGAAAACATCCAGGCCGCGCAGGCGAAGATCGCCGCCGCGCAGAACACCGGCGCAGCCGACACGACGGGCTATGGCGCGAACCCGGCGGCAAAGTCGCAGGCCGGTGACCGCGTGGTCGTGCCGGCAACCCGCGACCGCTCGTCAGTTTATTTCGGCCAGTGAACGCCGGCGCCCGGTAGGGCGCGCGTGTCGCCCGGAACGCAAGGCCCGCACACGATGTGCGGGCCTTTTGTTTTGAAGGGCGTTTGCCGACGAATTCGGAGAAAATCCGGCGTGCCGTGCCGTGCCGTGCCGTGCCGTGCCGTGCCGTGCCGTGCCGCGCAGCCGTATCAACCGCGCACCCAGCGCGCCAGCTCACGCGTACTTCGCGCATCTCCGCGCATCAGGCACCTGCTTCGACGCTTTCTCCGCTATGCCCGCGCGCGCCCGGCGAGCACGAGCGCAATTCCGCCGAGGATCGCGGTCGACGCGATCGCGAGCCGCCAGGTCGGCTGCTCCGCGAGGAACAGCACGGCGCCGCACGCGGCGATCGGCGGCACCGACAGCTGCACGGCGGCCGCGCGCATCGCGGTGAGGTGCTTCAGTGCCGCATACCAGATCACATAGCCGAGTCCCGAAGTCAGCGCGCCGGACGCAACCGCGAGTAGCGCGCCGCGCGTCGTCAGATGAAACTGCCCGGCGAGCGCGACGCTCAGGATCAGCGCCATCGGCGCGGCACGCAGGAAATTGGCGGCGGTCGACGCGAGCGGATCGGCGAGGCCGCGCCCGCGCAGCGAATAGACGCCCCACGCGATGCCGGCGGCCGACATCAGCACGACGCCGGCCGGCGTCGGCGCGGACACGCCAGGCGACACGAGGTACAGCAGCCCGGCGACCGCGGCGCCCATGCCGAGCCACCCGGCGGCCGCGAATCGTTCGCCCGCGCGCAGGCCGGCCGCGAACATCGTCAGCTGGACCGCGCCGAACAGGATCAGCGCGCCGGTCGCGGCGCTGACCGTCAGGTACGCGAACGAGAAGCACGCGACGTACACGAACAGCATCGTCGCGGCGAGCCAGTCCGCGCGCGGCGGCGGCCGGTGCGCACCGGCGCGTGCGACGATCGCGAGCATCAGCGCGCCCGCCACGAGGCGCAGGCTGCCGAAGCTCGCCGCATCGATCCGTGCGTCGTGCAACGCGAGGCGGCAAAGCAGCGAGTTCGACGCGAACGCGAGCATCGCGACGCAGGTCAGCAACACGGTGCGCGCGGTTGGCTGTGTGCCCGTCGGCGCGGGATCGGACGAGGTCGCGAGCGGGCGCACGGCCGCCTCACAGGTGTCCGGCGAGATGCCCGGCGGCGATCAGAGCCGCGCCGCCGAGCAGCGCGAAGCCGAGCGGCGCGGTGAGCCGGCGCCCCCACGCCGCATTCTTCTCGACGGCCATCGCTGCCGCGAGCGCGAGCATCCAGCCGAGGCTGCCGGCGCCGACGACGAACATCAGCAGCATCAGCGCCCAGCAGCAGCCGACGCAGAACAGCCCATGCCGTCCGCCGAGCGCGAATGCGTGCCGGTGCGGCGCGCTGCCGCGCCAATGGCTGATCACGAAGCTGAGCGGGGTCCGGCAGCGATCGAGGCAGCGCGTCTTCAGCGCGCTGAACTGGAACGCGCCGGCCAGCGCGAACACCGCCGCGCCGATCAGCCAGCCGCGCCACGCGAGCGCCGGCACATGAGCGACGCCCGTCAGCAGCAGTGCATGCAGGCCGTGCGCGAGCAGCCCGAACGCGCTCCAGACCGCGACATAGCCGAGGCCGACGAGCGCGAGCAGGCGCGCGCGATCGGGCCGGTCCGCGACGACCCGCGCGAACGCATTGAACAGCGACAGCGTGGTCGGCAGCATCATCGCGAGGATCATCAGCGTCCACGATGCCGCGTAAAGCATGGCCGGCAGCCACAGCGTCGCGCCGGGCAGCGCATGGCACAGCGTCGCGATCGGCCCGGACAGCGTCCAGCCGTCGTGTTCGAGGTAGCGTCCGTACGGGCTGCGCGTCCACGCCCACAAAGCGGCCCACGCGAGCGCGACGAGGCTCGCGAACACGAGCGGAAACACGCGGCGATGTTGCAGCGCGGCCATGGCCGTTCCCGCCGCCGCGCGAACACGCGTGTGCCGCGCGGCGAGCGATGCCGTTCAGGCGTCGAACAGGAACGTGCTCTGCAGCGCGTTGTGATTCGTCAGGTTGACGTCGATACCGATCGCCGCGTTCTTCGAACGATAGACAGGCGCCTTGCCGACGAAGACGGGCGCGCCAGGCACGGTCGAGAACACGGTATCGGACAGCGTCGTCGGCGCGCCCGACGGGCCGACGTAGGGTTCGAGCTCCGCGAGGTAGTCGGTGCCGATCGCGAGCGTGCCTTTCGCACCGGTGACGTCGAACCGGATCGGCGCGCGCTCGACCGACACGACCTTGCCGATCAGCTTCACGAGGTCGGCAATCGGGCCGCCTGCCTCGCCGGTGTAGACCTTCAGCAGCGCCCGCTCCTGTTCGACGGATGCGTTGTCGCTGACGAAGATCGCGGCGGTCCAGTTGCCCTCGAGGATGTTGCCCGGCACGTGGCAGACGGCGGCGATCGTGTTGCCGCTCACGTCGACGCCGTCGACGGCACCCTTGTCCATATGCCAGGCGACGATCGTGTCGCAGGTGCCGAAATCCGGATCTTCACCGATCCAGCACGGACACAGCACGCGGCAGTTGCAGACCTCGAGCAGACGGCCTTCCAGGTGATAGCTCATGGTTTCCTCCATTTTGCGAGAGCGACCGCGCGATGCGCGACGCAGCGGAAACCGGCCGACGCTCGGTCAGGCCTGATCGACGGTGTGAACGCGGAATGCGCAGAGGAATGCGACGAGTGCGGGGGCGAGGTGGATGCGCTAGCGTGAAGCCGGATCAGTATCGATTTTTGGAGTGTAGGCGCGGGCGGGCGATATGCAAGCCGATGCAAGCCGATCCGGGGTGGGCGCGCGCGTGCCGGGCTGACAAGCGTGCGCGCGTGCGCTAGCATCGCGGTCGATGTCGCCGCACTGATGCGGCCGATGCGCGTGTGAACGCGCCGGCCCGTGACGCGGCGCCGTGCGCCGAGGCGCGGCAGGGCGGTTGGCCCGGCATCGTGTTCCACGACATCAACGAATAAAAAGGAGCGTCCATGCGTGTCTTGACCGGTCTGCTGTGCTCGTTGGCACTGGCGGCGAACGCCCATGCGCAGGCGAACTGCGCGAATGCATCCGACCAGGCGGCGATGACGGCGTGTGCCGATCGCGCGTACCGGAAGTCCGATACGGAGCTGAACCGCGCGTACCAGGCCGTGACCGCGCGTCTGCACGATAACGGTGCGCTGGCGGAGAAACTCGTTGCCGCGCAGCGCGCGTGGATTGCGTACCGCGATGCCGAGTGCGGTTTCTCGAGTGCCGGCGCGGCGGGCGGCAGCGTCTATCCGATGGTGATTTCGACGTGCCTCGACGATCTGACGAAAGTGCGCACCGAGACGCTGCAGGGCTATCTGTCGTGCGACGACGGCGATCTCGCCTGTCCGGTGCCGGCGAAATGAGTGGGCGGCGTAACGCGGCAGCGGTCGCCCGCGTCACGCCCACTGCGATGCGCGGCCCGTCGTGCGTCGCCGTCAGACGTCGCCGTTACACGTCGTCCGTTTCGTCGAGCAGCTTGTGGCGCATCGCGTAGCGCACGAGCGCGGCCTCGTGCGGCATCTGCATCTTCTCGAGGATCCGCGTCTTGTACGTGCTGACCGTCTTCGCGCTCACGCACAGCGCCTGCGCGATCTCCGTCAGCGTCTGCCCCGCGGCGATGCGACGGAACACGTCGAATTCGCGGTCTGACAGTCGCTGGTGCGGCAGCGTTTCCGCCGGTTCGTTCAGGCTCTGCGCGAACTGCTCGGCCATCGCGAGGCTCACGTAGACGCCGCCCGACGCGACCTTCGTCACCGCGCCGACCAGCTCGGCGCTCGCGCTTTCCTTCGTCAGGTAGCCGGACGCGCCCGCGCGGAACGCGCGCACCGCGTACTGCTGTTCCGCATGCATCGTCAGCACCAGCACGCGCAGCGCGGGCTTTTCGTCCTTGATCTGCTTGATCAGTTCGACGCCGTTGCGGCCCGGCATCGACAGGTCGAGCACCAGCACCTGCGCGGGGGTCGAGCGCACGAGCGCGATCGTCGTCGGGCCGTCCCAGGCTTCTCCCGCGACCTCGAAGCCGCTGGCGTTCTGCAGGATGTGCCGCAACCCGTCGCGCACGAGCGTATGGTCGTCGGCGATGAGCACCTTGATCATGTGTATGTGTTTTCCTGTTGGATCGTGTTCAGCGGGAGTGCGACGGTGAGCGAGAAGCCGCGCGCGAGCGCGGTGTCGATCGTCACGGTGCCGCCCAGCATGTGCGCGCGTTCGCGGATGCCGATCAGCCCGAATGACTTGTCCTCGTGCGACGGGCCGCCGGGCGCCGCGCCGCGGCCGTTGTCCGCCAGGCGCAGCACGCAGAAGCCGCTCTCGACGTCGAGCGTTAGCGCGACCCGCGTCGCGTCCGCATGGCGCGCGACGTTGGTCAGCGCTTCCTGGACGATGCGGAACAGCGTCGTCGCGCCGGCGCTCGTGAACGTGAGGCCGCCCGTTTCGATGTGCCGCTCGACGTCGATGCCGTAGCGGTTCGTGAAATCGTTCGCGAGCCATTCGATCGCCGGCACGAGGCCGAGATCGTCGAGCATCACGGGCCGCAGGTCGGCTGCGATGCGCCGCACCGATGCGACCGTCGCATCGATCAGCCGCCGCATGCCCTGCAGTTGCGTGAGCATGTCGCTGTCGGGCGCCGTGCCGTCGGCCGCGCGCAGCCGGTTTTCGACGACCGACAGGTCCATTTTCAGCGCGGTGAGTTGCTGGCCGAGGTCGTCGTGCAGTTCGCGCGCGATGCGGCTCTTTTCCTCCTCGCGCACGTTCTGCAGGTTCGCCGACAGCTCGCGCAACTCCTCGCGCGACTGCTTGAGCGCGTTTTCCGCGCGCAGGCGTTCGGTGATGTCACGCAGCATCACCGTGTAGAGCTTGCCGGACGCATCGCGGATCTGCGAGATCGACGCCTCGATCGGGAACTCCTCGCCGTTGCCGCGCAGCCCGAACAGCACGCGCTGCCGGCCCATCTGACGCTCCGACACGCCGGTCACGCCGAACTGGTCGACGTGCTTCGCATGCGCGGCGCGGAACCGCTCGGGGATGAAGCGCGACAGCGGCGCGCCGATCGCTTCCATCGCGGATACGCCGAATACCTGCTCGGCCATCGGATTGAAGATCACGACCGTCTGCTGTTCGTCGATCGTGATGATGGCCTCCATCGACGAGCGGATGATGCCCATCATCCGCGCTTCGTTGAGAATGCCGCGGCTGCGCGCGCATTC